>JAEUQD010000457.1 GCA_016789925.1 Bryobacterales bacterium
AACCACCAGGAGGTTTTTCTCTCCCCTTCTGACCGCGCCGTCTACCTCCAACTCGCCCATGCCCATTTCGCCGACTGCGCCCTCTCCCTGTTGGCCTATTGCCTCATGACCAATCACGTCCACTGGCTCGCCCGCCCCACCCGGCCCGACCTGCATGGCTGCCGCTATTCGCGCGTCGTGAACTTGGATTCCCTTGACGGCGTGGTCTACCAGTAACCGTCGCCAACGGGTGTAGACCTCGGGCGTGTCGTGAAGAACACTGAGAATCGCGTCGAGCCCCTTCATTCGGTCTGCGGTCTCCTGCGGCGTCAGACCCAGGCCGTTCTTGCCAGTGGGCCGCGTACAAACGTTCCAGAACTCGGCGATGTTCTGGGGAAGCAAGTAGACCGCCTCGTTCGCGGTAAGTAGCCGCTCTATGGCGGCAATCGATTGCTCGTGCCACACGTGGCCTTGCTGCACGCTGAAGATCAGCACGTTCGTATCAGCGAGGACAGCCAGTTACTATTTCCGGTTGTAGATCTTCTCTCGGCTGACTTCCTCCAGCGAGAGACTGGGCAACGACGGCGGAAAACTCTTCGCCCAGGCACGATACGCCTGGGCCTTCTGCGCGCCCGTCAACGAAGCGGACCCTTTCGCATCCGTGGCCAACGCCTCACGCTCAAGGACACGTTGAATGAACGCTTCCAGCGACTCACCAGTCGCACGAGCTCGGGCGCTGAGCCTCGCTTCGACGTCCGGTTTCATCTCCACACTCAAGGTCATCGCTTACTCTCTTCAATCCTACCAACTTCTTCCTCCGCGTTCACACCTGGTGGGCCATGTACTTCAACGCTAAAACCCACCGCTCCGGCCACCTCTTCCAAGGCCGATTCCACTCCTGCGTCCTCGACGAAACCCACTACGGGACCGCCCTCCGCTACATCGAAATTAACCCCCGCAACACCAACATCACCCACGCCTGCTTGCTTCCGCCTTCCTGATTCCTGGGTATGGGTATGGCACGAAGGGCGCAGCCGCAGTGCCGAACAGGTTGTTGAACGAATTGAAGGTGGTGAATTCGCTACAGGTCGTTGGGCGTGAGGCCGGTCTTCTTGCCGAGTACCTTCATAGCCGTCGGGCCAAGCGTAACTCTATCGTGGTAAGCAAACAGAATATCGGGCCAGCCGGGCCGTTCCAAGATACGGTGGGAGGTGCCACCTTGGCGTTTGATCCGCCAACCGATCCGCAGTAGCGCGGCCAAAGCCTTCGGCGCCTTGATGGACGGCCAGTTCTGAGATGGATTCTTAGGCGGCAATGAAGCAAACGTTCATGGGGCCGGGCAGCGCCTCCCCATGGTCCAGACGGTCGGCAATCAGGCGCAGTGCCAGCGCCTGGACTGTCGCCGTCGCTTGCTTCTTGGTGCGGCCATACGCCGTCACGCCAGGCAATGCCGGAATATCAGCCAGCCACCGCCCATCCTCTTCGCGATAGTACTCGATGGCCAGCGAAAACCCTTCACCAGCCAGCGTCTTCGACATGTCTCCATCATGCCACTAAAGCAATTCCGGCGAAAGACCGCCGAGGGGCTCTCCTGACTCCTGCACCCGCCTCCGCCTCCTTACAAGGTCTCGGTCCGATTCAATTCAAGCCCGCCCAAGCTCTGCATCCAAATAGCTGACCGCTGAGTGCTGATTGCTGACCGCTTTCCCTTCCCCTTATTTTCGCCTCTTCGAATAAATCACGTTGACAACTAATTGAAATTTATATTCAGCTTCTTTTCTTCGATTTACAAAAACCTACTGAACCGTTTTCCAAGCCCCTCTGCCAAAATCGCGTTCAGACAGGGCCGCTGCGCCCTCTCTTCAATCCAACGCCGCCCGGCGTCATCTTGCGAGGTCATCTCATCATGCGTTCCCAAGCCCAGATCGAAGTTCCCCACCGCCGCGGCGCGGTTTCTGTCGTCCGCCGGTCTGCCCGCCACATACATCAACTTCTCCCACCCTGCCCACTGCCGCCGCCGGAAAAGGCGGCCGAATAGTTTTTTTTGGGGAACGAACCCAAGAAAGTGTTGATTTATGCATCAAAATAGAGGCCCGATGTGGCTATACGACGATCCGTATGAACCCTATGTTCCGCGTTCCATCTTCCGCAAGAAGGCGCCGGAACCGTCAGCAGCGCCGCCACCACCGCCGCCGGCGGAGCCGGCAGCCGCTGCAACCGGTAAACAGGAGGACACGGTCGAAGAATTACGCGAGAAATTGAAGGAATTCGTCCAGACGATCATGGCTGTTCTGCGCCCCTACACCGACGCCTATGAGGCCGTCCTTGAGTGTTGCCGCCAGCACTCCACCGTGACTAAGCCCCCGCTCAAATTCGCCACATGACGCAAAAACGAAGAATACTCTGCGGGAGTGGCGTAAGCGACGCCATTGGTGGCGACCAGGGGAATCCGGTGGTGGCGCGCAAAGTCGATGATGGCGAGGTTGCGCGCTTCCTGGTCCGGATCGTAATGCTGCTGCAGCTCCGCGTAGGTGTTGCCCGCGCCGTAAATGGAGACACAGCCGCCTTCGAGGAAGGAGAAAGAGGAGCGTGCGCGGAGTTCGACGAAAGGCAGGCGTTCTATACAGCGAGCCAGAAGAGTCCCGGGGACTGAGCCACGCGCGTCGGCAAGTGGTCTTGTGGGGGTAAGCTTCAGCTAAGCTAAAGGTTACCCCACCGGGAGATGTCCGGATCGGGTTCTGGTAGACAGAGAGCAGCTACTTCGCGGCGCGCGCCTTGTAGAAGGACTTCCACTCCTGCCCGGCGCGGCCGTTCAGGTCCCAGACCACCTGTCCGCCCTTGACGGTCAGTTCGCCGACCAGCAGTTGGGTGCCGTCGAACCGCGCGCCACGCGAGTCGAGGAAGCCGTAGCGGCCGCGGTCGAGCCGCAAGACGGCGACGTCGGCCTCGGCGCCTTCGGTGAGGTGGCCGTGCTGCGGCCGTTTGATCTGGTTGGCGGGATTGATGGTGGAAAGGCGGATGACGTCGTAGAGAGGCACGCCGAGGTTCAGGATCTTCGACATCACGTTGAGCATGTCCTTCATGCCGGCGTTCATGCTGCTCTGGTGGAGATCGGTGGAGATGGAATCCGGCCAGAAGCCCTGGGAAACCACCGGCACGGCGTTTTTCCAGGAGAAACTGCCGGCGCCGTGGCCGACATCGAACTTGACGCCGCGCTTGCGAGCCTCATAGAGGAACGGAAGGACCTTGTCCTGCGCATCGAGCAGCGGCGCCGGGCCGGTGAAGAAATGCGTGTACATGTCGCCGGGCCGCAGATGCTTCGTCACGAGTTCGGCGAAGGGCCGCTCGGGGCGAAAAGAGCCGAAGTCGACCATGACCGGGATGTTCGCGAGTGTTGCGGCTTTGACGGCGTTGTCGACCGGGGTCCATTCCGGACCCGCGTAGTGAGCGGTCTTCACTCCGACGATTTCCTGGGGGAACTGTTTGGCGACTCT
>JAEUQD010000149.1 GCA_016789925.1 Bryobacterales bacterium
GACGTCAAACTGAATAAGGGCGGCAACTCCGGCATGTACTTCCGCGCCGAGTTCGGCGAAGGCTGGCCCAAAGGCTACGAAGCGCAGGTCAACAACAGCCACAAGGACCCGGTAAAGACCGGCAGTCTCTACAACATGGTGAAAGTGTTCGAGCAACTGGTTCCCGACGATACGTGGTGGAACCAGCACATCATCGTCAAGGGCAACCACGTCACCATCAAGGTAAATGGCAAGACCGTCGTGGACTTCACGGACGAGAAGAACAGCTTCATGAAAGGCTACCTCGCGCTGCAACAGCACGATCCGGGTAGTGTCGTCCAATACAAGAACCTGATGTTCAAGCCGCTCAAAGCAGCCAAGAAGTAGGGGTACGATGAGGGTATGAGCGCGAAGACGGCGCTGGGCCTGGAAGAGTATCTCGCGACCGCGTACGAGGGGCCGGACCCCGAGTATGTCGATGGTGAGCTGATGGAGAGGGCGATGCCTGGCTTTGAACACGGAGAAACGGTGGCGCGATTGGTTGAGCTGTTTGCGCCCGCGCGCAAGACAAAGCCTGCATTCCCCACCGTTGAGATCAGAATCGCGCCGTCGAGCGACCGCGTCCGCGTTTTGGACTTCGCTGTTTTCTGGCCGGAGCGGCCGTCGGGAACTTTGCCCGAGCGTCCTCCGTTAGTAATAGCCGAAGTGCTCTCCCCAACCGATCCCATGGATCAGGTCCAGCAGCGGCTGAGCGAATTCGTCGAGTGGGGCGTTCGCCACGTCTGGCTGGTGGACCCCCGCCGCCGCTTTCTCTACTTGTTCGAGCGAACGGGCTTGCGCTCCGTCCCCAAACTCACGGTGCCGGAGCTCGAAGTCGAGCTCGGACCCGCCGACATATTCGACTAGACCGCGACCAGACCGGCGCGCTCCAGCAGCGCTGCCGCATCCGGATCCCGCCCCATAAACAAACGGTACAACTCGGCCGGATCCGCCGAATCCCCACGAGCAAGAATGCACTCGCGGAACCGCCGTCCCGTTTCCGCGTTGAAGATGCCCTCTTGGCGGAACGCCGTGAATGCGTCGGCATCCAGCACTTCAGCCCACTTATAGGAGTAGTAACCGGCGGCATAGCCGATTGGGTTGGCGAACAAGTGTGTGAAGGCGTGGATGGCCGCGTGTTCTTTCGGCAGCGGCGCTGATGAAAAGCGCTGGAAAATCGCGCGCGTGTAAGTGGTGGCGTCACCGTCGCGGTCCGGCCGGTAGCTGCGGTGCAGCGCCAGGTCCGCGAACCCGAAACTCAACTGGCGCATCTGTGCATTGGCAGCGCGGAATGTCCTGGCGCGCCGCAGCTTCCGGTACAAATCCTCCGGCAGCGGTTCGCCGGTCTCATAATGAGCCGCGAACAGGTCAAGCGCTTCGCGTTCCCAACACCAGTTCTCCATGATCTGCGAAGGCAGTTCGACAAAGTCCCAGGGGACGTTAGTCCCGGACAGGCTCCGGACTTCAACTCGGCTCAGCAAGTGGTGCAGCAGGTGGCCGAACTCATGAAACACTGTCTCCACATCGCGGTGCGTCAACAGGCTCGGCTTACCTCCCACGGGTGGGGTCAAGTTGCCGCACATCAAGCCCATGTGCGGCTCAAAGCCCCCGTTCACCGGGCCGCCCGTGATAAACGAATCCATCCACGCTCCGCCACGCTTATTCTCCCGCGGATACCAGTCCGCGTAGAACCCGCCAACGTGCATGCCTTCGGCGTCGAAGATTCGGTAGAACTTCACCGCTTCGTTCCACACCGGAACGCCGGGCTGCTCCTCGACGCGCACGCCGAACAGGCGGCTGGTCACGTCAAACAGTCCCGTCACGACCCGCCCCAAAGGAAAGTAGGGCCGCAACATCTCCTCGTCCAGGTCATACCGTGCGCGCCGCAGCTTTTCCGCGTAATAGGCGATATCCCAGGGCTGCAAAGGACGAGCTTCAGTACCCTCAATCTCGCGCCGGAATGCGTCCAAATCGGCGTTCTCCCGCTCGAAAAACGGTTGTGTCTTGACGCGCAGATCCTCCAGAAAGTTCTGCGCGGTCTCGCCGTTGTGAGCCATGCGATCTTCCAGCACGAAGTCGGCGAAATCCCGGTAGCCTAGCAACTGCGCCTTCTGCCCGCGCAGTTCCAGAATGCGGGGGAGCACCGTGGGATTGTCGTGCGGCGGCTCGGTAGCCCGCGACTGGTAGGCGCGGTAGATCCGTTCCCGGACGCCGGCATCGTCCAGATAGGTCATCACTGCCAGGTAGCTCGGTTGCTGCAGCGTAAACCGCCAACCCGGCTTCCCCTTCATTTCCGCGCTTTCCCGGGCCATCACGACCGCTGTCGGCGGCAATCCACTCAGTTGGCGTTCATCCTCGATCAACAGTTCCCACGCATTGGTCGAGTCCAGTACGTTCTCGGAGAACTTCGTAGTCAACCCCGCCAGTTCAATGTCGATCTTCTCGAGTTCGGCTTTCTTCTCCGTGGGCAACCCCGCCCCATGGCGCCGAAACGCCTGCAAGGTCTTGTCCAGAAACCGCCGCCGCGCTCCGGTCAATTGCCGGGCTTCGTCGGTCTCCGAGTAGGCCAGGAGCGCTCGCCACAGGGCGTCGTGAAGGGGAATCCGGGAGTAGAACGCACTCGCCAGAGGTTCCACCTTGTTGAACGCCGCCCGATGTTCCGGCGTGGTCGCCACCGACTCGATATGCCGCACCACCGACAATGCCCGGTCCAGCGGCTCCGTCATTTCGTCTAGGGCCCTCATCGTGTTGTCCCACGTCCTGAGCCCCGGCAGTGAGGCGATCGACTCCAGCCGCTTCCGCGCCTGCTCAATCAGAGCCGTGATTGCCGGCTCGACGTGTGCCGGCTGTATCCGGTCAAAGGGGACCGGAACGCCCAACTGCATCAGGGGATTGTCTGTCATGCGTCCTTTCTTAGTTTCTCAATCAGCTTGTCGCTCAGGTGGCGCGAATGGCGCGTGGCTGTTTCGATGGCCGAGATCAGCATCGCCCGCAATCCGTGCCGCTCCAGTTCGTGCACCGCCGAAATAGTCACTCCGCCCGGCGTGATTACCTGGTCTTTCAGAATCGCCGGGTGGAGCATCGTTTGCCGCACCAGCTTGGCCGCGCCCAGCACAGTCTGCTCCGACAACCGCGTGGACACTTCATGCGAGAGCCCCATCTTCAGTCCACCCGCGATCAAGGCTTCGATCACCATGTAGACATACGCCGGCCCCGAACCCGACAGCGCCGTCGCGGCGTGCATCAGGTCTTCTTCGATGTGGCAAACCACGCCCACCGCCCGGAAGATTGCCTCCACCACCGCCCGCTGCTGCGGTGTGGCGACTTCATTGCTCGAAATGCACGTCGCCCCTTCCTCCACAATCACCGGCGTATTGGGCATAGCCCGAAAGATCGGCATGCGGCGTCCCAACTGCGTCTCGATCTCCGCAATCGGAAATGCGGCCGCCAGCGAGATCAGAATCCGGTCTTCCCGGAGCGCCCAGCGAATCTCTTCCAGCACCGTGGGAATCACTTTGGGCTTCACGGCCAGGATGATGACGTTGGCGAACTCAGCCGCCGCCAGATTGTTCCCAGCCATGACGCGCACCGGGTAGCTACGCGCCAACTCCTCGGCATGCTCCTGCGTGGCCACCGTGGCTACGACATCGTCCGGCGCAGCTACCCCGCCCTTCAAAATTCCACCCAGTAGCGCGGAACCGATGTTCCCGGCGCCAATGATCGCGATGCGCATCTAGGGTTTCCCCGCTCCTTCCGGCAATTCGTAACCGGGCGGCAGACAGATCAGATCCGTATTGCGCGCCCCCGCTCCGGGATAATTGAATTCATCCAGACGGCCGTCGGCGAACGCGTAGGCGTCGTAAATCCGGTATCCGGCCTCCAGCAGCGCCTGGTTGAACGCACCCGGAGCGTCCACCCCATCGAATTCCATATCGGCAGTATTGAAGCGAGTCACGATAATCGGGTGAAACTCGCGGACAATCCGTTCCATTCCACGGAAAGCCAGCGGTTCGTAGCCCTCGACATCCATCTTCACCAGACCGATGGGCACATCCAGCGGAATCAGATCGTCCACACGCCGCACCTGCACCGTGCCCGCCACCGCCGTCGTGTCGTGATGCCGGATGCGGCACCCGCCAAAGTTCACCGGATTCGGATGGCGATACAGCGTCGCCTCCACCGTCGCGGCCCCGGCCGCCAGGTGGAATGCGGTGACAATCTCTTCCGCCTTGTTCTCCCTGATGTTGCGCTCCAGTAACTCATAGGAAAAATTGTCCGGTTCGAACGCGAACACCTTGCCGCCGCCCGGACCCACTTCCCGCGCCATCCGCACCGCGTAATAGCCCAGGTTTGCCCCAATGTCGATGCAGTTCATGCCGGGTTTGAGCAGCTTGTAAACCGCGCGCGTCACTTCCGGCTCAAACAGGTTAATAGCTGCCGGGAAGCCGACAAACGTGTCCTGCACGCTGAAGAAGAACCGGAACTTGTCCCAGGTCTCGGTCATCACGATGCAATCGGCGCCCGGCCGGTCGTACTCGATGGCGTACTGCCG
Source organism: Bryobacterales bacterium (assembly GCA_016789925.1). Taxonomy (GTDB): domain Bacteria; phylum Acidobacteriota; class Terriglobia; order Bryobacterales; family Bryobacteraceae; genus JADLDI01. The sequence continues at coordinate 4,571 of JAEUQD010000149.1, forward strand.
TCCCTGGAAATCGGGGTGCCGCATCACCTGTTGCAGCATGCCGTCCATCGCCCGTGCCGGAGGGTTGTTGCGGAAGCTGTCGAGTTCGTCGCGGGTGGGCCAACGGTTGAGCAGTAGCCGGTTGGCGAACAGGAAGTCTACCGCCGTGGGCTTGGTCACGTCGCAAGCGCCGCCCTCCCACTGCTGGCGGAGCGACCGCCATTCGCCCTGATTGGCTTGGGGATCGAGCGGATCGATAAACGGCACCGGCCGCTCGGCGATCACGAAAATCTCGTTGCGGAACTGCGGGAATTCGCTGAGCAACCCCGCGCGCCATTTGGGCAGGCGCGTGTTGGGTGAAACGAAATAGTCCTCCGGCAGCGAGTTGTACAGGACCTCGTGCATCTGCACGTCGGTCACTGAGCCCCCGGCCGCGGTCACCAGCGTCCGCAAGTCGCCTTCGGTGAAGTACCGCACATGGCCGCGCCATTCGTGGAACACCATCGCGGCGGTCCCCTGCACGGGTTCGTGCAGATAGGTACCGTCGTTCAAATAGTTGAGAAAGCCACCGATCAAAAACCCATGGTCGGTGGAGATCAGCAGTTTGCCGCCCTTCTTCAGCACGCGGAAACACTCGCGCAGAATCTGAATCGGGTGGTACAGGTGCTCGATCACGTGCGCGAACAGAATCACGTCCACCGATTCGTCGGGTAGCGGTAGCGTGCCCGTCATCCCCGGCAGAGGCTCTTCCACCTCCACCCGCGGATCGAGATTCACCGGAATGGTCTCGATCCGGAACTGCGCCAGCGTTTCCAAATCCTGCGGCGCAAGCTTCTGGTTGATGGTCCCGATAATGCGGCAGTTCTTTTTCAGATGGCGGCGTATGGCCGTGTCGATGGTGAACGGAAACGCACCCAGGTCGAGCAGCACGCCGTCTTCGCTGTCGGGAAGAAACGGTTCCAGCGCCTTCAGCGTCAGCCATACGCGGTGCGATTGCGCGACAATCCACGGCGTCTTCCGCCGGAATTGCGCCGGATCTTCATGCACTACATCGAACGGAAGCAGCTCAGCCGTGGTGGCGTAGTCGAGAAACTGCTGCGGCGGCAGGTCCAGCCACGACAGCGATCGGTCATAGACCGAGATCCAGGTCTGGTCGGAGAAAACCTGCGCCAGCGGCGTCTGGGCGTAGCGCGTCAGGAACGAAGGCACAGATCTCATTGCACCAAGGCGCGGTCCGCCATGCAACGTACCGGACAACAAGCGGTGAATTAGAGTTGCAGGACCGTGCGGAGCCCTTCATCGACAGAGCGCTGAAGGCGCGGCGACAGCGTGCCGGCATGTTCAGTCAGAAAACTGCGATCCAGAGTCAGGAGCTGGGAGACGTTGACGACCGAGTCCCGGGGGAGGCCCGCCGAACGCGCCGGCAACAGGACATTTCCTGGGGCCTCCGCCAGCTCGAGATTACTGGTGATCGCGGCGACAATTGCGGTTTGAATCCGGCTGCGGTTGAAAGAATCCGCTTGGACAATGAGCACGGGCCGCCGGTATCCAGGCTCGGAGCGGCGTGGCGCGGGAAGATCCGCCCACCAGATCTCCCCTCGCTTAATTTCGGCCATACCTACCAGGCGTCCTCGGGAAGCGATTTCAGTTGGGCGCGGTGCAAGCCGGAATCCAACTTCGCCGCGCGCCGGGAATATACGTCGTTCAAACGCTCCGTGATCGTATCTTCCCGCTGCCCCTTCAAGAACTCCGCAAGTGCTCTGGCGTACAACTCACTTCTGGATACTCGAAGCCGACGGGCCGTCGTTTCGGCCACGCGGAAAAGCTCGTCAGGCAACGAAACGGCGGTCTTCATGCCTCTAGTATAACCCGCGTTATACCGACCCCCTGCTTTTCGTTCAACTCCTGCCGATGCCTCCACTCGAGCGCCCGCGTAAGCTGGAAGTGTGATCGTGGACGAAGCATTCCGGCGCGCGTTGTGGGACAAACTCCAAACTTTCCGTAAGGAGGAAATCCTGGCCGCGGTCGATTTGAGCTGGGAATTCCCGCCGCCAGAGGCGCAGGAAGGTACGCAGGATGCCGTCGCTCAGACCATCCACGACATTGCCCTGCATGCCGAGTCGCTCGGCGACTGGGAACTCTGCAAGTCGCTCTACCGCCGCGTGCCCGACTATCCCACCGAAAGCCGCGAAATTGCCGCCGACTCGCACTACCGCTTCGCCTATTGCCTCGAACGCCAGGGCCGGTTGATCGAAGCCATCAAGGCGTATCGCGCCAATCTTGAGACCGAATCTGGCGTCAGTCCCACACTCACAGGCTTAACCCGTCTGCGGCTGGCTCGCCTGCTGATGGATGCCGAAGAGCACGAGGAAGCGCTACGACTGTTGGAGGAACTGGCGCGGTCGCTTCCCCTCGACCGCGTGGAAACCCACGAAGTGCTCACTGACCTTGGCCGCTGCGCCCTGCGCTTGGGCCAGCCCGAACGCGCCCGCCAGGCGCTCCAGCGGGCCGTCGAGATGACCCTCGGCCTGGAAAGTGAAATCGAAGCCCTCCGCATGCTCGCCGAAGCGCACGAGCGGCTCGCCAACCCCAAAGCGGCTATCGAGTGTTACCACCGCCTGGTCAACAGCAACTTTTCCGAACCCCGCACCAAAGCAGCCGCCACGGTCCGTCTTAACGCCCTTGGAGCCGGTTAAGACCCCAGGTACTTCTTCAGCCACCCCTGCAACTCTTGTGTAAAGAACCGGTGGTTCTCGCCCTTGAGGATCCAGTGGTTCTCGTCGGGAAACACGATCAGCCGCGACGGAATCCGCAGCCGCTGCAAGACGGACCAGTTCTCGATCGTTTGGTTGAGCGGCACGCGGTAATCGTTCTCGCCCACCGTCAACAGAATGGGTGTCTTGAACTGCGCCGCAAACCGGATCGGGTTCTGTTCCTTCCACACCTTTCCTTGTTCCCACACCGGCCCCCCGGCACTCACCTCACGGTGATAAATCGAGTCGCTCGTGCCCCACTGCGACTCCAGGTTGATCAGCCCGGCATGGGAGAACAGGCACTTGAAGCGCGTGGTCGACGCTTGCAGCCAGTTGGCCATGTGCCCTCCGTACGATGCCCCGCCCGCCGCCAGTCGCGCGCCATCGACAAAGGGATACTGCCTGATCGCTTCGTCCACGGCCTCGACGATCTCCTCGCCCGGACCCTTCAGAGGATCGTGCTGGATGGCCTGCGCGAACTCCTCCCCGTACCCGGTTGACCCCGTGTAGTTCGTCGTGATCACGACAAACCCGGGCGCGGTCATCAGATGGTAATTCCAACGCACGTGCCACTGGTCGCGCGACATCAGGTGCGCGCCGCCGTGAATGAACGACACCAGCGGATACTTCTTCGACGCGTCGAAACCCGGCGGCAGCGCCACGAGCGTGTGCACTCGCCGTCCGCGCTTCGACGTAAACCAAAACTCGCGCATCGGCTGCCAGTCCACCTCCCGCACCTTGTCCACCGCAAACCGCGTCAGCAGCGAATGTTGCTTCGCGCCCACGTTCAGCCGCACCACTTCCATCGGATGAATCGACGAATCGTAATTCGCCACTACCAGCCCGCCACCGATGCGCAGGTTCGAATAGCAGCCTGCGGTGAGCCCCACCGCTTCTTTCGCCGCGCCACCCCCCGCCGGAATCGCGTACAGCTTCTCGTGCCCGTGCTCCTCGGCCAGCGCATAAATCGTCTTGCTGTCTCCGGTCGTCTCAAACGAACTCACCGCGCGGTCCCAGCCCGGCGTGGCTACGCGAGCCTCGCCTGGGTTCGGCCAGTCGAACAGCACCAGCCGCGTCAGGTTGTACACCTTCTGGTTCACCGCCTCGCGCAACGCGTACAGCGCCTTTCCATCCGGCCGGAAGTACGGGTTCGCGTAATTATCCTTGCTGTTCGAAATCCGGCGCGGTTCGCCACCGGAGGCCGGAACGACGTACAACTGCGTTAATACATCGGCGTAGGCGGCGGCGTTGCGGTTGACGGTTGCCGTGAAAACGAGGGACTGCCCGTCGGGCGTCCACACCGGTTGCAGGTCGCCGCCCGAGTTGGTCGAAAACCCGTCAAAGCCCGGCTCTTTCACCAATTGGCTCTGCCCCAGAACGTCCACCGGCTTGGCGCCATCACTCAACGACAGCACAAACAAGCGCGGCCGCTTTTCGTCCAGCCAGTGGTCCCAATGGCGAATCGGAAATGAGTCGTACACCCGCGCGCTGTGTTTGCGCGTCTTGCGTTCCGCCGCTACCGGATCGTACGCGGACTGGTAGGCGATGCTCTTGCCGTCCGGGCTGAACACGGGCGACGACGCTCCTCCCGCCTGCTCGGTCAACCG
>JAEUQD010000231.1 GCA_016789925.1 Bryobacterales bacterium
CCCGACTTCGCCAGGCTCTCGATCAGAAACTCGTAGTAGCTGCGTGCGGTCGCGAAATACGAGGCACGCAAATCCAGGCTCCGTAAAGCTGCCCGCTGATCTTCAATCAACTCGATCGCCGATCCGATGAGTTCGCTGGCCGCCTTCCACTGTCCCCGGCTCCCCTGCAGACGCGCCAGCCCGCCCAGCGACAACACCTGGCCCGTACGGTCGCCGGTCTCACGCCGCAGCGCGAGTGCCTGGGTCATCCGCGCCTCGCCTTCCTCCGCGCGCCCTAATGCCACGAGGCTTTCGCCCGCCGCCTGCATGGAATAGGCCTCGCCCCACTTGTCCTCGGCCGCGCGCTTCAACTGCTCCGCGCGCTCAAACAGGGCGAGCGCTTCCCCATGATGCGCCAGTCCCGCCTGCGCGCTCCCCGCGTTGTGGATGGCGTATCCCAGCGACCTGCGGTCCTCCAACTGCTCAAATCCGCCGATCGCCTTCTGCGCGTGCACCAGCGCCACTTTGTAGTTTCGTCTGCCCACTTCCATCCAGGCCAGGTTCGACAGCACGTAGGCATTCCGCGGAGCCTCCGGCCTCAACCGCAGCGCTTCGTCATACTCCGCACGAGCCCGTTCGAAATCGCCCAGCAGCGTGTACACCACGCCCAGGGAATTGTGCGCCTCGGCCTGTCCGTGCTCATTGCCCAGTTCGCGCCACAACCGCAACGCCTTCCGGTAGCCTTCCAGCGCCGCGGCCGACTCTCCGCTCGACCAGTGGCAATTGGCGATTCCCTGCAACGTGTAGGCCTCGCCCGTCCGGTCCTTGGTCTGCCGCCGCTTTTCCAACGCCTCTTCGAAATAGCGGAGCGCACGCTCCGGTTCCGCCACGCTCCAGTGCGCAGACCCCAGGTTGTGCAGGTTGAATCCCTCCGCGGCCGTGTCGCCACGCTGCCGCGCAATGCCCAGGGACTCGGTTAAGGGTCCGATCGCCTCGCGCTCTTCACCCAGAAACAGGTGCGTCTGTCCCAACCGGTATAGCGCCCGGCCCTGCGCGGCCAAGTCCCCCTTGGCCTCCGCGGCCGCGGCCCGAAACTTCTCCAACGCCCGCCGCTGCTGGGTCTTGTCGCCCGTTCGCTGAAGCCGCTCACCCTCTTCCAATAGACTGGATGCGCTCTGCCCGGCGGCAATCGCCGCAGCCAGGCTCCACATGCCCAGAAAAGCGACAGGGCGCATCCCGCCATTCTCTCATTCCCGCCGCCGTGATACTTCGCCCCGCATTTGCATTAACAGCAGAGAACGCTCTGGGCGGTATCTAATGGCAACACGAATCGGTAAATGCAGCAACTTTGGTCTTTGTTCGAAGGCGGATGCGCGCGAAGCAATCAGCGGACCCGCGGCCGGAGAATTCTCCTGTCCCGAATGCGCCCGGCCCTTGGTGGAGATCCGCGGAGGAGGAGGTGCCGGCAAGGGGGGCGGTGGGAACCGCAAAGTCCTCTTCGGCCTGTTGGGTGTCGGTGGCCTGTTACTGGCGGGGATCTTCGCTCTGCTGGTCTGGCCCGAGCCGGAACCGGAACAGCCGCAGCAGCAGGCTGCTGTCGATCCCGCTCCCCTGCCGCCGGATCCCGGCCAGCAGGACCCGCAACAGCAAACCATTGACCCACCGACACGCGGCAATGAGCAGTTCCCGGTTCCACAACAGGAGCAGGTAGCTCCTCCTCCCCGGCCACAGCCCCGGCCACGACCCTCCAGCGGCGAAATCCTCCCACAGGAACAGGTCGTTCCTCCTCCGCAGCCACAACCGGTCCCAGCTCCCCCTTCTCGCCTCGAGACTTCGATCATCCAGGCGCGCCTTCTCTCGCCCATCAGCACCCGGCAGTCTCGCGAAGGCGATCAGTTCACCGCCAAGGTCGAGGGCGGCCGGTACCCCGGGGCCATCCTGACTGGCCGGGTCACCAAGCTCGAACGCAAGAAAAAGGAATCCCGCATTGCGTTTCAGTTCGAAACCATCAATCTGAACCGGACGCAGATCCCTATCAAAGCAGACCTGCGCGGCGTCACCAATGCCCGTGGACTCAAGGGCGTGGATGACGAGGGCAACGCCGTGAGCACCAGTTCCAAAAAGAAGGCGTTCATTCTCGGAGCGGTGGGCGGGGCCGTCGGTGGCGTCATCGGCAAGATCACCGGCGGCAATCGCGGAGCGGCGGTCGGAGCGGGCGCCGGCGCGGCGGCGGGAGTCGTGCTCGGACTCACGGTGGTCAGCCGCGCTCAGGAACTCCACTTCGCGCCGGGCACCGTGTTTACCTTGGAAGCGTCGGAAGGCCGGCAATGAAACCACGTGCAGCCAAGTGCGTGAACTTCGGCGGCTGCTCCAAAGCCGATAGCCGCGAAATCGTCACCGTCCCGCCCGGTGACGAACTCACCTGCCCCGAGTGCGGCAAGATGCTCACGGCCACCGCCTCCGGCGCCGGAGGCCGCGGCGGAAAGAGCAAGGTTCCGCTCATGGCCGGCATCGGCGGCCTGCTCTTCGTCGGTCTTCTGGGCGCCTTTCTCGTCTGGCCCGAGCCGGAACCGCCGCCGCCCCCACCGCCGCAGGACGAAGTGATTCCGGCCCCAGCGCCCACGCCGCAACCGGAACCGGAACCACAACCTGCACCGCAACCCGATCCCCAGGCGGAAGTGATTCCACCACCGCCTGTCCCTCGGCCCAAACCGAGTCCGCAGCCAGTCGTTCATGAGGAGCAGCCCCAACCTCAACCCATTCCGCAGCCTGACCCGGTTCCCTCGCCGCCCGCCTACTCCGGTCCCTCGGCCGGAACCATCGTTTGGGAAGGCACGGTGAACGGTACCGAACTGGTTACGATTCAGAACGGAGTCGCCAGCCAGGGCGCGCTCATCTCCGGCGCGCTCCCCGGTGTGGCCGTGATCGTCCAGCCTACCGACGAGAAGAAGGTCACGATTGCCTCGGCGCCTCAGCCCGCGGATAACTACCAGCGCCTGGTCTTCCGAGTCAAAAACAAAGGCCGCACCCGCGTCAGCCTTCGCTGGGCCCTGCCGTGATGTTTCCGCCACCACCGTCACATCGAGACAGACACGCATGATCCGCGAAGCTGCCAGCCTGCTTCTCGATTCGGCCCGCATGCTGGGCCGCGCCGAGCCGTTGACCCTGCTTCTGGCCATGGTCGCAGGCATCCTGCTGGCCGCATTAGCCTGGTGGGGCGCCGTCAACTACACCAGGCTCTGGAACCTCCGCTTCGAACCC
>JAEUQD010000266.1 GCA_016789925.1 Bryobacterales bacterium
ACCAAGGCTACGGAAGCGGCCAGCAAGAGTGTCATGACGGCCCCCACTGCCGCCAGGTTTCGGTTCCTTGCGCGCGCCACCACCGCTTCCAGCGACCCCGACGGGTGCTGCACCGACAGCAGCCACCGGCCCCGGTTTTCCGGACGCTCCGGACGCCGCGCCACCATCCCGCGCGGTCCGGGCGATGCGCGGCGGAACATCAGATCGAACCGGAAATCGAACATCCGTACGAACGCATCGGCCTTGGCCGGGTCGAACTTGGCTCCCTCGGGGGGCAGCCGGAACAGCACTTTGCCCGGATTCTCCAGCAGACTGACCTGCGCCAGGTACCCCGCCGGCAAATGGCGTCGAATCAGGTCCGGAAGCACGTGCCCGCCTATGTAGGTCGTGTCCACGTCCAACAACAGCCAGTCGATCTCTGCGCCGCGGCCCGGCGATGGCGACCGCTGAAAATAAGGCAGATCGATCACCGATGGGTGGTCCATCCCGAACGGGCCCCCGGGCATGGGTCCCCCAGGCTCCCGCGGGCCGGCGACTCGCATCGCCAACCGGTTACGAACGCTTTCCCAGTCGGCGGGCCATTCTACCGGAAGAAAAACACCCGCCTCCGCATCCAGGATCTCCAGGGTGAGTTTGCCCTGCACCGGCGTCGCAATCCCTACGGCGTGGAAAAGTTGCGGATGCTGCGTGGTCTCGTGCCAGCGTGCGAAGTTCGCGGCGTATTGCTCATGACGCGCGGCCGGATCCACCCCGGTGGGCACATTGGCGATCGCCATCGAGGCGGTCGTGATCGTCGTGTTGAATTCCAGGCTCAGCCGGTTCAGGCTGCTGTCCAGGCTGCCGCGAAGCCGGTCCCCTTCGGCCCGGCTCACCTCGCCGATCCATCGGTATTGGAGGATGCCGAAAACCAGCGAGAGCGTCGCCAGCGCGCCAACGAACAGCCACGCCATCAACGCCTGCTTGCGGTTGTTCTCGATGGTCACAAGCGGCCCTCCTATCTCTGACAATAACTCCTTGCGTCCGTTAAGAAGGTTAAGTTACGCACAGAGGATTTAACGAAATTTACAGAGACCCGCCGGACTCGGTCCGCGTTCAACTCAATGTATGTCAAGCAAATGGCTTGCATGGGTCATCACCGGCTGGCTCGCCGGAGCCGCCTGGGCCCAGCGCATTCCGGGCCGCTACATCGTCGAGTTGACCGCTGAACCGGCGATTGTCCGCACCGGCGACCGTCTTCGTAGTGCCGCCGCCACCGGCCGGCGTGAGCGCGTGCGCCGCGACCAAAGGCTGATTCGCCAGCGCATCGAGGCCCGCCAAGCCAAGGTGCTCGGTGCGGTCGAGACGGTCGCGAACGCCGTGTTTGTTGAAATGACCGACGACGAAGCCGCCCGCCTGCGCGCAACTCCAGGCGTGCGCCGCGTCGTTCAGGCCCGCAAAGTCAAGATGCTCCTCGACCACGCAGTTTCCCTGCATCACGTCGTCGAGGCCTGGAACCGCATTGGCGTCGACCACGCCGGCGACGGCGTCAAAATCGCAATCATCGACAGCGGCGTAGATGCCCAGCACCCCGCTCTGCAGGATTCCACGCTCGCCGCGCCCGCCGGATTTCCCCGCTTCAATGCCGATTCCGATGCGCCCTTCACCAGTGGAAAAGTGATTGTCGCCCGCAGTTATGTCAACCTCTTGCCCTCTCGCGACCCCGACCGCTCCGCGCGCGACCGCAGCGGCCACGGAACCGCTCTCGCCACCGCCGCCGCCGGAGTCCGGGTCCAGGCTCCGCTGGCTACCATCGCCGGCGTCGCCCCCCGCGCCTGGATCGGCAGCTATAAGGTCTTCGGCACGCCCGGCTTCAACGACACCACTACCGACGACGTGATTATCAAAGCGATTGACGACGCCGTCAACGACGGCATGGATGTCATCAATCTGAGTCTGGGGTCTGAATTCGCGCCTCGCCTCGAAGACGACATCGAAGTGCAGGCCGTCGAGCGCGCCACCCGTGCGGGTGTCATCGTTGTCGCTGCGGCTGGGAACACTGGACCGGATTACAGTACGCTCTCCTCTCCCGCGACCGCTCCCTCGGCCATCGCCGTCGGCGCGACCACCAATGAGCGGACCTTCGGTGTCCGCGTCGAGGTCGAAGGACTGTCCCCCGTCCCGGCCCGCTTGAGCGACGGCCCGCGCCTGGACGGAGTCGTCGGGGGGCGCCTGTCGGATGTGGCCGCGTTCGACTCCACCGGCCTCGCGTGCGCCTCCCTTCCTGCCGGTAGCCTCCAGGGATCCATCGCCTTGATCCTCCGCGGAACCTGCACCTTCGAAGCTAAACTCGACAACGCGCAACGCGCCGGCGCAGTCGGTGCTCTCGTCTATGCGGTCGCCGATTCTCCTGACCCCATCTCCATGGCTGTCGGCGCAGCCACTTTGCCCGCGCAGATGATCTCGCACCAGGATGGATTGGCCCTGAAGCGGGCCGGCCCCGTCGTTGCGAAACTTCGCTTCACCCTGATCGAAGTCGCCACCTCACCCAATCAACTCACCTCGTTCTCCAGCGTCGGACCCAACGTCAACGCCGGTATCAAACCCGACCTCATGGCAGTCGGCGAGAGCGTCTACGTCGCGACCCAATCCTTCGATCCCAACGGCGAGATGTACAGCGCAAACGGCTACACGCTCGTCGACGGAACCAGTTTCTCCGCCCCCATCGTGGCGGGCGCTGCCGCGCTGGTGAAGGGCGCGCGCCCCGGGCTTACCGTCGACCAGTACCGCTCCGTGCTCATCAACAGCGCCGCCGCGATCGACGCGCGCATCCAGCAAAGCGGCGCGGGCGTCTTGAATGTCGAAACGGCGCTGGCCGGCAATGTCACCCTCAGCCCTGTCTCGCTCGCCCTCGGCAGCGGCGGCAATTCCGTCGCGACCGCCCGGACCTTGACCCTGACCAATATCGGGACCATCGACGAAAGCCTCTCCATCGCGGGCCGTGACGGCCCTCTTCTCC
>JAEUQD010000289.1 GCA_016789925.1 Bryobacterales bacterium
GACCGCGACCAGAAGGAAAAGTGGGCGCTAGATTTCTTCAAAGACTCGTTGCTCGCCGACTGGTTCCAGCCCACGCTGTCTCCCGGTGACATTCAGGGCCGCCCCGCGGAAGGCGGCGGATTGCCCACACCTTCGATTCCCGGCACTCCGTCCACGCCAACCACGCCTGCGCCAGCCCGGCCCGAGAGCCCGGTTATCGGCCTGGAAGTTGCCCTTCCGCCCGCAACACTGCAAATCACCGCCCGCGATCCGAACCCGTCGCCCACAGGTTGCGACATCCGCCACACGCCCGCCGCCGACGGCGCGACGGAAACCATCACTGTCACCGGTGGCGCCGTACCTCCACTGGTGACCGTCGACGGAGCGCCGCGCGTGCTCGACGCCAACCGCCAGTTGACTATCGATGTCGCGCCCGGCTCGTCCCACGACATCGAAGTGCGCTACGCCGCCGTGCCCCGCACCGATACCTTCGAATTGTTCTTCAGCTATGAACGGCCGCCGGCAGCCGGTTTCAACCCCGTGCCGACCAATCCCCTCTTTCGCGCTTACACCCAGGGCTCGGTCTCGAGCGACCCCATCTATTCGCGCAACCATCGCGCTGGAAGCACTGCCGCCAATCAGGCCGTGGCCCTCCGCGAGTGGATTCAAACGCTCACCCCCAATGCGCAAGGCCAGCGCCAGGTGGATATCGATGCGCATGCCAGTTGGGAAGGCGATAACTCCACCGAGAAAGTCACGTTCAACGCCGAACTGTCCGTCCGCCGTCTTCAGGTGGCCACCGGTGTCATCGGGAACCTCGCGCAGGTCCGCAGCAGCGCCGCCACCGGATTCCAGGAGGCGCAGGCTGCCGGCCGCCAGAGCGCCCCGGGCGACGCTCCCGGAGGCGTGCCCAACCGGGATCGCGTTGTGCGTGTCCGCGGCGACATCGCCGGAGGTACGGCGACGATCCGTGCTCGCCTCACCCGTCCCGGTGTGACGCCGACGCCCGCCCCAACACCCGCGCCCACTCCGGCGCCGACACCTCGACCCACACCGGGCCCGACTCCCGCACCCACACCAGCGCCGACACCCGGGCCAACGCCCGCGCCCACGGCAACACCCACCCCGCGGGCCACCGGGACACCGCGCCCAACTCCGATCGCCGGCGACCCTGCCATCGCGCTCAAGCTGCGCTTCGTCCGCCAGGAGGAACTCAAAACCCTGACCTTCGTCTACAACCGGCAGGACGCTATCCAGCGCACCTATGCGCCGCAAGGCTTCTTCGGACTCCTGTTGCAGGATCTTCAGGACCCCGACAAGGTTTTCGTGGAAGTCGATCTCGACGATCCTTTCTTCCGCCAGATGTCCATCGATGCCAGCATGCCCATCGACATGGAGCGCATCGGCCTCGCCTCGGCGCAGGTGGCCCTCGACTACGGCGATCCCGCCGACCCCCAGAACCATCGCCACGAAGACTTCATCTTCGACCGCGCCCGTCCTGGCGATCGCCGCTTCCAGTTCTTCCTCAATAAGCGTTTCGAGACCACCTACCGCTTCTCGGTCGACTTCAATTTCCTCCCGCAGTCCGGCTGGGACGCTACGCGCTTCAGCTACCGCATTCCGCCCCAACAAACCGACGACCGTACGCTCTTCATCAACCCCTTCGAGCATCTCGGTTTCCTCGAAGTGCGCGTGTTCCCGAACGAAATTGACGGCGACATCGTGCAGTCCACTGATGTTCACATCGCTCATCTGCGGCTCGATGGGACCGAGGAGGGTGAGCGCGTGCTCACCGTATTACCCACCTCCGCCGAGCAGGTTTGGCGTTTCCGCGCCGACGAACCGCAAGCCCTCTCGTATCGCTTCCGCCTTGTTCACCACTTGAAGGACGGCTCCACGCGCGAGGCCGGACCGTTCACGTCGCGCGCCACGCGGCTTGCGGTCAACGATCCGTTCGACGACGCCCTGGCCATCGACTTCGTCCCGCTGTTCAACCCGGCGGCCACGCGCATGGCCTTTATCGACGTCGAGTACGACGACCTCCCCAATAACTATCGCCGCCGCGAGCGCATCAGCCTCGAACCGAATGGACCATCGCCAGTCCGCATGCGCATCGCCTTGCTCAACCCGGCTTTGCGCACTTTCCGCTTCCGCTTCACCTTTGTCGGAACCAACGGCCAGATGCAGCAGGGAGCGTTCCGGGAAACCACGGAAACACTGATCGCCGTCCAGCCATGACCTCTTTGCTTGACCGTGCCGTCGACCGTTTGTCCGCGTCCGTCTGGCCGGACGTGGCCTGGCGGTTTAGCCGCATCAACGGCGATGGCTACCCCGTCGAGTTTACCTATTCGACGGCGAGCGCGGCCGTGCGTTTTACCGCCGAAGTAGCCGGTCCGGAAGTGGACGAACGCCGCCGTTTCGACCTTGCGCTTTCTCTGCTCGACACCCCGCCCGCCGCTGGCGTCGAGAGTGTTCGCGCCATGCAGGCGCGCGGTCCGCTCCGCTTTGGCGCATGGGTGGGCGGCGGCGCGGGAAGGCAGAAGGTCTATGCCGAATGCCCGACTGGTACGGAGAGCGGCTGGGCGATCCCCGGCGCGCGGCTACGCATGATCGCACTCACATCGGGCGAAACCAGCACGGAATACTACTATCGCCGCAACTTCCTCGAATCCGCCGATGCCGGATACCTTCTGCATCGTTGCGGCTTGGGCAACCGCTTTCGCGACCTGCTCGATGCGGTCGAGCGCGCCACCGGACGTTCCACCGAGGGCATGCTTCTACCCACCGACGCCGGCTACAGTGTTGCCGAAACGTCTTCGGGTTGCGCCGTGAGCGTTTTCACCTTTGCGCGCAGTTTGTGGGGCAGTGACGCTAACATCCGCCGCACACTGCTCCAGCTTCGCGATATGCCGGCGTATGAAAAGGCAAGCCGTGCCGTTGCCGGCCGCGAAGGTCCGGAGACTCTGCACGGCGTGCTGGCCTGGATTGTTGCCGCGGACCGCCCGATTGAGTGGCGGATCAGCCTTCGACCTTCAAACTGAACCGGTCGCAGAACCATTGGGCATCGCGAATCCGCAACCTTCGGAACGCCGCTGCGCGCTTGCCGATGTCGCTCTCCTCCAGTGCCTGCCAGGCTTCTTCAAATCCAGGTCCCCTGCGCCAGTGCGCCAGCAGTGCCTCCAGTTGCTCGCCGTCGAAGTGCAGCCGCGCGAACCGCAGCACGTTGTAGACGTACACCGGCCAGGGGACCTCGCACGTCGTTTTCGTGCGAAAGTAGTGTGCCACCGTGGCGTATGGCACCACGTGAACCTGCCCGCCAAACAGCCACGCGCGCATCGCGATCTCCAGGTCTTCCAGCCCGTAGGTGCGCATTTGGTCGAATCCGCCCAGTTGCTCGAAGAAGGCCCGGTGAAAGAGCATTCCACAGCCGCCCGTGAACGGCACCGGGTAAGGTGCGTCCATCAGTTTCGGCATCCACGAAGCGCCGAATCCGGGCAGTGTCATCTGCATGCCGTAACCGCGTGCGGTGGGGTCGCCCAGCACCGAAATGCAAGGGCCGACGATTCCGCGGCCCAGCCGGTGCAGCGCGTCCACGCAGGCCCCAAGCCAGCCTTGCTCCGGATAACAATGCCCGTCGAGAAACAGCAGAATCGGCGCTTGCGCCAGAGCCGCGCCGGCATTACGCGCCCCCGCCACGCCTGCCGGTTTCTCCATCCGCAGTAACCGCACGCCGTTCAAACCGTCGCAACAGCCGTCCGTCGATACGTCATCCACCACCACCACTTCGTACGGCACATCGGCCGTCCGCGCGATGGCTTCGACGGTCTCCCGCAATCGCACACCTTCGTTGTGAACCGGAATGATGATGGAGACTTCGGGAGTCATGCCAGCCAGCGGTCAAGAAACCGGTAGGCGCTCTGCCGCTGCGCATCCGGAAACGCGTGCTTGGCGTCCGGATACTCAACAACCAGCCGCTCGGCGGCATGAAACAAGTCGCGGTACACCGGTAGTGCTGCATCCACGCAGTCGCGTACGCCCGACACCTCGAAGTCCGGTGCATCATGTAACGGGGCGTTGACGAATACGGGCCGGGGCGCCATCGCCGCCAGCACCTCGGTGAAGTCGAACGGCAGCTTCGCCGGGTCCTTGCCGTAGACCGTTTCGATCCGCGGCATGTAGTACTTCAGCGCCCACGCCGTAATGTTGCCGCCGGCGTGTTTGGCAAACACGTTGAACCCGCAACTGGACACAATGGCCCGCACTCGCTCGTCGAACGTGGCCAGGAACAGTGCGTTGTGCCCGCCCAGCGA
>JAEUQD010000324.1 GCA_016789925.1 Bryobacterales bacterium
CGCCGGGGTTCTGCGGTTGGAAGTGCGCACGCTGACGTCGGGAGGTACCCGGGTGGAGTTCTCGGGCATCCAGGAGATCATGTTGGCGGGCCAGCCGGACGGCACACAACACCACGGCGCTTCCGCCCCGATGAACTCGCCGGCGGAGCCGGTTCCGGTTCGGCCGGGCCAGGGAATCCGTTTTCAGGCCGTCGGGAACAGCTTCGAGAACTATGGCGGCACGCAGGCGGGTCCGGAAGGCGACGGGGACACGTTTGGGGGTGGAGCGGGCGGCGACTTCGGCCTCTCTGCGGTGTCTTGCCCCCCGGGAGCGGTGGTGGGAGTGTTTGTTGGTCCGGCGATCAACCGGAACCTGTCGGGCCAGATTTTGCCTTTGGATTTCGGCAGCGAGATCCGGGAGCGGGACGTGCTGCAGCCCGAAATCCAGCAGATGTTCTTTGTGGGGTCGGGTTTGAACAGCGAAGGGAAGGCAAGGACATACGTGGTGCCGGCCGGGGCAACGCGGCTTTATCTGGGACGGAGTCGAACTTCACCGACGGGTACGGGCCGCACGCTCGTGCGCGTTGAGGCGCTGGAGGCGAGCGCCGTGCCGGCAGTAGGTTCGGCGAATCCCGTACGGGTGGGCGCGGCGACGTTCCTGTCGCTGGCGGGGGCCGAGGCTGGTGCACGGGACGGGTCGAACGGATCGGCTCCGATGAACAGTCCCGCGCAGGTGGCGATCAACCTGGTGGCGGGGCAGGCATTTATCTTTCGGGCGTCGGGCACGGCCAGCGAAGGGTGCACCGGATCGGTGAACGGCCCGGCGGGGTCCAGCCGGCGGGATTGCTCTGCTCCCAACAGCCGGGGAATCTCGGGCTACGAGACCAGAACCGGCGCGCTGATTGGCGTGTTTCTGGGAGCGACGGTGAACCGCAATCAGTCGCCCGCGAGCGTCGACTATACGGGGGCCATCGCGAATGTTACACCACTCCGTCCGGCTCTTCAGCAGACGTTTCTGATTGGGGACGGCAGGACAGAGGATGGTGCGGACCGGCGGGTGATCGTGCCGGCCGGGGCAACACGGCTTTTCGTCGCGCATGCCCGCGGCGATGAGAACCAGCGGGGATCGTTTGTCGTTGCCGTTGCGGCGGCGGAGGCGGCGGAGCGGCCCATGTACACCAAAGCGAGCATTGTCAATGGCGGGAGCTTCGCCGCAGGCGCACTGTCTCCGGGCGCCATCGTGTCGATTTTCGGACAGAACCTGGGCCAGCAGGCCGCAGCGGCGAGCGTACCGCTGCCACGGACACTGGGCGGTACTCAGGTGTTCTTCGATACGATTCCGGCTCCGCTGTACGTAGTAACACCCGGACAGTTGAACGCGCAGGTTCCGTGGGAACTGGGTTCGGCAAAGTCGGCCATCGTCACCGTTGTCAGGAACGGCGTTACTGGAGTGCCTGTGGAGGTGGACCTGGCGCCCTATCAGCCAGGGCTGTTCGCGGCCGCCAACATCGGCGCGATTCTGGTGAACAGCCGGACCGCGGGACTCGTGACGCCACAGGCGCCGGCGCGGCCGGGAGACGTTCTGGTCGGCTACGCGACCGGGTTGGGGCTGACGGCAGCCAATCCGCAAACCGGTGAGCCGGATGCGGGTGCGCCGCTGGCGACCACGGCATCGCCAACCCGCATGGTGCTGAACGGCCCGGCTGCGGAGCGCGAGGTGACTCCGCTGTACGCGGGCCTGGCTCCGGGATTCATCGGCGTCTACCAGATCAATTTCGCCGTTCCGGAGGGGCTCGGAACGGGAACTGTGAAGATGCGGCTCGACTCTGTCCCCTTGGGCGGCTCGCCGGATGCGGAGTTTGCGGTGGCCCAATAGGTCTATGACAGGTGCTTCCGGAAGAACCCGAGGGTACGCAAACTGGAAGCTTGGGCGATTTCTTCCCAGGTGAGACCCTGCGGGTCCTCGTGTGACTTTCCGATTCGAAGTAAGATGTTCGCATGCTGGACGCTACACCACCAGATAGCCGTTTCCGAACAATCACCAGGAGGTCATCGCTATTGGGAGTGATCGATTGGTCTCCTGACGGAACCAAGATCGCGGCGGCCGGCGGCATAGAACCCGATCGAGAGACTTCGCGGGAAGACGGATTGATTTGAGTCTGGACCCGCGACGACTTGCACGGCGTGCACCGCACTGTGCTGCTCGGGGATTTGGCAATCGGTGCCTTGGCAGTAAGATATTGAAAATAGAATATTTAAAACTATCGAAAGAAAGATGTAAGGTGGAGTGGTGCGTCCGACGGCCGGGTTCATGTCTGCCGCCAGCGCTGGGCTGGCTCAGTTCGGAATGTGGGATCGGATTCAGAAGCCATTGCCTTGAACTTCGCGGCGAACTCCGCCTCGGAGAAGCGCCCCAGCGAGGCCGTCAGTTGCCTAGGATCGATTTTCGGTTCACTCTTCTCGAATTGCTCGATTGCCCCAACCAGTGCCGCCGAGGTCGCATCGCGATAGAGGAAAGCTGCATTGGGCGCCGTGGCAATCTCGAGGATTCCCCCGCGTCCTAGAGCGACCACCGGCTTGCCACTCGCCAGGGATTCCACCGCGGTGATCCCGAAATCCTCCTCGCCGGGCATGAGGAGCGCGCGGCTCCTTGCGTACAGGTCTTTTAGCTCGCCGTCGCTCACGCGTCCACAAAACTCTACCATCGACCCCGCCAGCCGCCGCAGGCGTTTGAACTCGGGGCCCTTGCCGACGATCTTGAGCCGCCGTCCGCTGCGAACGCACGCCACAACCGCATCTTCGATCCGCTTATAGGGAACCAGTTCCGACACAACCAGGTAGTAGTCTTCGGCCGGTTTCCAGCAGAACTCCTCAACGGCCACCGGCGGATAGATCACGGTAGCGTCCCGCCTGTACGCCTTGAAGATTCTTCGTCTTACATTCTCACTGTTGGCGAAAAATTCGGTCACTCGTCCCGCCGAACAGTAGTCCCATAACCTCAGATAGTTCCCGAAAACAGCCAGTGATGCCTTCCGCAGCGATCCCCGTGTCCAGTCGTGCAGATAGTCATGGTGGAATTCCCACAAGAACCGCATCGGGGTGTGGCAGTAACAAACATGGCGTGTGGACGTTTGGGTGATGACACCCTTCGCCGGTCCCGACTCGCTGCTGATGACCAGATCGTAGCCACGCAGGTCCAGGTGTTCCAGGGCCAACGGCATGAGCGGTACCGCCGAGCGGTAGTACCGGCGCAGAGGATTCAGAAACGACGCCGTGACCCGCCTGGAACGAATAAGAGGCGATACGCTTTCGGGGTCATAAAAGAGCGTGAACAGATCGGCCTCGGGAAACAGCCGGCACAGCGCCTCGACGACCTTTTCGCCGCCGCGCATATTGAGCAACCAGTAATGGACAATCGCGACTCGCATTGCGTCCAGCCTCGCGGCTTGCGCTCGCGAGAACATGGATCGAGTCTAGCGGAATTCGATCAAAGGGTACGATCGGGACGGCTTTGTTCATACCTGTAACATTGCCTCTCCCGGCGGGGTTCGGGAGAGACACGCATGATAAGCTCAACCTAGTTTGGCTGCCGGTTCTCACCTCGATCCCCTGCTGCAGAATCTCGAATTCCCGCACGAGGCTGTGTTCTTCCCTTTGGGTTTCCCCCTCGTCGTGCGCACCAACGACCCAAGGGTCCTGGAGCAGGCCCAAACCAGTTGGGGTATGTTCACACGCCTCCACGCCGGCGCGCCCCTGGAATTGCTCGTGGGCGTCGTCGACTGCTCGACGGCCGATCTTCCGCCCGAGCCCGTCACGCGCGCGCGGCGGCATTTGATCACAGTTGCCGGCGACTCGAATCACTACGGAGTGACAGATTTCGCGGCGGGCGTTGCCATCTGCTGGACGACTCCGCGCGCCTTTGACGTTGCGGCCCACTTCCGCTACTTCTACCTGGAGGCGTTTGGCTACATGCTCGTCGCGGAGCGCTACCTCACGGCGATTCACGCTTCTTGTGTCATCTCCGGCCGTTCCTGTGTTCTTCTGTGCGGACCTTCGGGCGCGGGCAAGTCGTCACTGGCTTATGCCTGTGCGCGGCGCGGATGGACGTATCTGGCCGACGACGCCACATTCCTGGTTCGCTCTTCGCCAGACCTGACGGTGGTGGGCAACTGTCACCGTATTCGCTTCCGTCCGGACGCGCGTGTTCTGTTCCCCGAACTGGAGAACTTCCTCGAAGCGCCGCGTCCCAACGGCAAGATGACCATCGAGGTCTCGACGAACTCGCTCCCGATCGCAAACGCCGCGCCAACAGGTGAAGCCACTCACGTGGTTTTCCTGAATCGCGTCGATCAAGGTCCGGCCGGCTGCCGGCCTTTTGACAAGGACGAAGCTTCGCGCCGATTGGAGGCGGCCTTCTGCTATGGGCGCGAGTCTTCTCAGCGGGAGCAGCGCGCCTCGCTCTCCAGGCTGCTCGATCGCGACATCTTCGAAATCACTTACAGCGATCTCGATCCGGCCGTGGATGCGCTGGAAGCCCTTGTTCGATGACTCCCTCGCTCCCGCCGGGACCGGCCGCGGTGATCGCCTCTCTCAATCTTCGGGCGCCCTCGCCGCGGAACTTGGCCCGGCTCGAGGAACGTGATTGGGCTCAAGCCCTCGGCTATGCCGATCCGAATCACCTCACGCTGCCGTTCGCCTCTGCTCTCGATGCTTCGATGTGCCCAAGTTGGGTTTGGGAGCGGCTTCAGCGGAACGCCGCGGACAACCGGAAGCGGGTTGCCTCGCTCAGGGAGATATACGCCGATCTTTCAGGCCGCTTCCGCCGAGCGGGCCTCGAACATCTCGTCATGAAGGGGTTCACGCACATCCCATGGTTCGTGCGGGATCCCGCGCTCCGGACCCAGTACGATCTCGACCTCTATTTCCAAAGTCACGAACTCCGGCGAGCCGTCGAGATTCTTCGCTCCCTGGGCTATACACCGTTGGAAAGCCTCGAACGTTTTCCAACCGACCATTTACCCGCGATGATTCGCAAGACCGGGTGGCGCTGGCGCGGCGACTTCTTCGATCCGGAGATGCCCGTGTCGATCGAGCCCCATTTCCGTTTCTGGGATCGCGCAACCGAACGCTTCGGGCCTTCGGATCTCGCCCAGTTTTGGAGCACCCGCCAGGAACGCACGATCGGTGGTTTCTCATTCGTGTCGTTGGATGAAGCTTCGTCGCTCGCCTACGCCTGCCTGCACGCATTGCGTCACCTGCTCAGAGGCGACAGCCGGCCGTCCCATTTCCACGAGATCGCGTGGTTTCTGCACCGCCAGCACGACGCCGTGTTCTGGAGCGGCTGGGAACAACGCTTTGACACGCAGCTTCAGCGGATACAGGCCATCTGCTTCCGTTTCGCGGAAGCTTGGTTCGGTTGTTGCCTCCATCCAACGGCGTTCGCAGCGGTTCAGCAACTACCACCGTCCACCGCCCGGTGGTTTGGCCGCTGGGTCTATGCGCCGCTCGAATCGCCCTTCCGGCCCAACAAGCATGAGTTGTGGCTTCACCTCTCTCTGTTGGAGGATTCGGGCGCAAAGATCGCTGTCGCGCGCCGCCGTCTTCTACCGTTTCAACCTCCAGGACCCGTGGACGCGATCCACGTGCCGGACTCGGAACTGACGTGGCGGTTGCGTGTGACGAAAGGCGCCCGGTGGACACTCTTTGTCGCGCGGCGTGTTTTCCACCACACGCGGATGTTCATACCGGCAGCGGCCGCCGGCGTGCGTTGGTGGACCTCGGAACGTGACCTGCCCCCGGCCTTCTGGCGCTTCTTCGCCTCGTTCGTTCTGTTCAACTCCGGGTTGCTCGTCTTCTTCCTTCTCTATAACCTCTATCTGCTGGAGTTGGGCTACCGTGAGGACTTCGTCGGCGCCGTCGCCGCCACGTTCACTGCCGGCAACATTGCTGGAAGCCTCGCCTCCGCCTTTGTGGTTGCGCGGCTTGGCATGAGAAACAGCCTGGTTCTTTGCTTCCTCGCCACGGCAGTAACGCTCGCCCTGCGGGCGTCCGTGGAAACCAAGCCCTGGTTGGCGGGCTTTGCGTTTCTCGGCGGCCTGTTTCAATCGCTCTGGGCTGTCTGTCTGTCTCCTGTTGTCGCGGGTATGACGAACAGCCGGAACCGACCGCAAGTGTTTGGCATTATCCTGTCCACCGGGATTGGGCTTGGAGTCGTGGCCGGGGTAACCGGCGGGGCGCTCCCCTCGCTTCTGGGCTCCACGCGCCACGCGTTGTGGCTCGCGGCCGCCGCCGGACCTCTGGCGGTTCTCCCGCTCCTCGGCTGGCATCCTGGCGGCGCTGCCGCTTCCGGTGCACGCCCCTACAGAGTCGATTCGTTCCTGCTGCGGTTCCTCGCGGCCCTCGCACTGTGGGGCCTCGCCACCGGAGCCTTCAACCCTTTCTTCAACGTCTTCTTCAGCCGCGATCTGGGCATGCCCGTGGAAAGGATCGGATTGGTCTTCTCCATCGCGCAACTCGGCCAGGTTGCCGCACTGCTGCTTGCGCCGCTGGTGTACCGCCGCTTCGGCCTTGTGGCCGGAATCGCGCTCACACAGGCTGCCACCGGCGTTGCCCTCTCGGGACTGGGGTTCGCGCCGCCGGCTCTCGCCGGGCTGACCTATGTGCTCTACATGTCGTTCCAATACATGGGAGAGCCCGGCGTGTACAGCCTGCTGATGAACCGTGTCGCCGAGCCCTACCGCACAGGCGCCTCCGCCCTCAATGTCATCGTCCTTTTCGGATCGCAAGCAATCGCCGCCTGGGCCGCCGGCCATGCCATCGCGGCGGTTGGCTATCAGTCTGTTCTGATCACCGCTGCTTGTCTGGCGCTGGTTGCGGCGCTGGTGTTCGCGAAGCTGCTGCGCGATCCATGACCTCCAAAATCGCGCCGCGATACCGCCCGAGCGTAAGCCGGGCCTCCCACAGCGCGCGGGCCCGGTCCGCCACGGTTCGCATGCGCTCGCGGTCACGCAACACCTCGACGATGCGCCGGGCGAGCGCCTCGGGCGTCCGCTCCTTTACGAGAAAGCCGGTCACCGTGTCTTCGACCAACTCCCTGATTCCGCCGGAGTTGAAAGCCACCACCGGCACCTTTGCCGAAAACGCCTCGATGACCACACGGCACAGCCCCTCTTCTCCCACGGCCGGCACAACGAGCAGATCCAACCGCGCCAGAATAGCGCCGACGTCTTCCTGCCATCCGGTAAACTCGACCGGCATCCCTTGCGCCCGCGCCCGGACCTCACGGTCGTAGTCCGGCGGGGCCAGCACGGCCGCTCCGCAGAGCACAAAGCGGCATTGCGGGATTGCCTCCAGAACCAGCCGGGCCGCCGCTACGAATTCCCGCTGACCTTTCTCCGGCGCGATGCGGCCAACGACGCCGGCACACGGGAACTGACCGTTGTGCGGACGGGATAGATCGGCCGTTCCGTTCAGGATCACATGCATCCGGCTTGGGGGCACCCATGGCGTCAGCGAGTCCGCCACAAAGCGGGAAACGGCGGCAACCGTCGCCCCGGTGTGCCTGAGCGCCCAGCCGGCCATCTTCCTCGCCGAATCGCGGTGAAGGTAACTATGCGCGTGAAACAGCACAGGGCGCCCGGCCCGTGCCAAGGCCACAGCCGGCAGAAGCCTGGGGCCGTTAACATACACCAGGCCGATCTGCCATCGCCTGATCCGCCGCCGGATTTCTTCGGCTAACCGCGGAATCTTACCGGCGAATCGAATTGCGTCTCCAAGACTCTTCCGTCCCGAACGATACGCACCCGGCGAAATCACCGCAACCTCGACGCCCAGGGATTCCAGTCGCGTCTTCAACTCGCCGCCGGCGGGAACCAAGGCGTGCGCGCGCCAACCTCCGTCCTTCAATCCAGGGATCAGATCGAGCAGGCAGCGTTGCGCGCCGCCCAACTCGCCGTATTGATCAAGCAGCAGGACGTTCATGCTCCGTCTCAACCAGCCGCTTCGAGCATGCCAGCGCCCAGAAGTAGATCGGCAGCACTCGCCAGTAGGTCAGCAGGTCGCCCGACAGCATCTGGACCATCTCGCCGGTCCAGAAACAGAACATCCACATCCCGAACAACTGAGCCATCGGGTTCCAGTGGCGCGCCGCCCGGTAGGCGGTTTGCAGAATTCGTACATGCAGCCAAATCAGCGCCGCCAGTCCGGCGACGCCGGTCTCGATCAGCAGGCTCAGGTACATGTTGTCGGCCACAACGGGGCGCCCTCCAAGCTCCAGGTAAGGCAGCGTCTTATAGCCGATACCTGTCAATAAGTACAGCGGATTGTCGGCCAGTAACTGGATGACCCTTTGCCAACTCTCGAGCCGGCCCGACAGGATCAGGTTCGGATCGGTGGCGAAGAACTCCAGCGACCGGCTCAGCCGGATGAGATAGTTCGCTCCAAAGGCCGGGAACAGCCAATACACTGCCGCGCCGCCCACGGCCAGCGACAGCAGGATGACGACAATCCACCGGCGCTGCCGCCGGAAGCCTCCGCGGAGGTAGAACATCATCACCAAGGCTGCCCCCAGAGCCACAATCGATGCCCTCGAGTACGAGAACACCATCGCCGCCGCCAGCATTGCCCCAGCCATCGCCAGCCGCCACCATCCCACGATCCGGGCCCGTTTGCCCGCCATCGCCACCGCGCCAATCAGCGTCAGAAAACAGACACAGAAATTCCCCAGGGTGCTCGCCTCATAGAATAGCCCTTGCGCCCGCCGGAACACTCCGCTATTCAACCACACAAACTGGGCGCCGTACCCCGCCGGCGCGGGCAACTGGTAGTAGAAGTCCACGCAGGCGAAGCATGCCGACACCATCGCCGCCGTCAGCAATCCCCTGGTCCAGGCCGCGTAGTCCATTGCCGCCCAACGCCCCGGCCCGTGCACCAGATACAAGTACACAAACACCGAAATGGCGAACAAACCGGTTCGAACGAGGCTGCCCGCCGCCACTTCGGCGCCCCAGTAGATCGCCGCGCTGCCAACGCTCGCTGCCAGGATCGCCAGAAGCATCAGCATCGCCCTGCTCAAGGCGTCTGGCTTCCACCGCCATTCCTCCAAACGGACAAGCCCGGCGGCAACTCCACCGGCGGCCAGCAGCAGCGCCGGATGCGGTCCCGAATTTCCGTATGCCAGCGGCAGTGGCGGCAACAGGATGGCCGCCGCCAAGAACGCCACGATCCAATGGTTGGCGCCCTTCAGGATCCACCAGCACGTTGGAACCAAAACCAAGGGAGCGGCCAGCGCCGCTGTGGCCGCCGCGCCGGGAGCCAGCGTCGCCCCGGCCGCGTACAGCCCGATCGCCGCCGCAGGAGCATGCCGTCTCATGATGGTCGTCGTTTAGTGCTGAACCCGAGGCTCAGATACACCATCGAACCCAACAGCGCCAGTCCCACGGCGACCGTCGCGTGCAGCACCGTCCGCGGCTCACTCGGGCGCTCCGGAACAATTCCCTTGTCGATCACGCGCAGCCGGTCGCCGCTCGATCCCAACGACGCACGTAGATCCTGGATCCGCTTCGCGGTCGCCGCCAACGCCGTCTGCGCCGCATCCACCCGAGTTTTGGTCTCCTCCGCCCGCGCGGTCCGTTCGGCCAGCAGGCGATTCTTCGCCGCGATCTGTTGTTCCAGTTCCCGGACCTGGCGCGCAAATTCACCGGCCCTGGCGCGCGCAGCGCTTTCACCCTTCAGCCCCACCTGCTCCGCCACCACCGCATCCGCCGTCGACTGCCGTCGTTTCACGCGCCCCAGCAGCCGCAGGAGAGACTCTACTTCCCCTTCCAACGACTGCACCGGTATGTCCCGGGTCGCCTTCGCATGCGCGCTCTCGGCTGCTTCCAACTGAGTCCGCATCTCGTTCCATTGCCGCTGCGCTTCCTCGATCAACTCCTTACCCGCATCTTGCCCCAACTCGGAACTAAGCCGAACCGTCTCTTCCGCCAGAAACTGCGCCATCGCCTGCGACGTCTCCGGCTTCTCCAAGGTCACGCTGATTTGCAGCAGCTTGGTGTCGCGCGGCTTCGTCGCCTTCAATACACGCGACTTCAGCGTCTCGATCGGTTCCCGGTCGGCGCCACGCCGCAGGCCGAACCGCTCCGCCGCTTTCGCGAACAAGGAATCGCTGGTCGCGAGCAGTTCATACGTTTTCAGCGATTCCAGGTAAATCGGGCTGATTGCCGTCAAGGTGCGCGGATCGGTTCCCGCCGGCGGCTCGATCAGGATGCTCGATGTCGACGTGTATCTCCTGGGCAGCAGCAGGCTCCCCACTGTCGCCGCGAGTCCCGCGGAAACGCACGCCACGGCCACGAACAACCAGCGTCTGCGAAGATAAACTACGTACTCCAGCGCGTCGAATTCGCGCGCTGGCTCCGGCGACCTGCGTACAGGGTATGACAATCCTGCTGCCCCTCTTGACGGCGTTGCTCCCAATCCTAACACTTCCCGGTTGGGCCTTTTATTTCGACGTCACACCCAAAATCGTCGTCCTTCTGGCCGCCGCCGGCATCGCCTGTTGTCTGTTCGCTGCCAACGCGCGATCCCTACGGTCGCTTGCTTCCACTCGCCCCGGACGCCGCCTGGCCGTGCTCGTCGCCGCACAGGTGTTGTTCCTGATCGTCGCCACGGCTGCTTCCTCCATGCCCGCTCTCTCGCTGGGCGGGTCCAATTGGCGCCGCTTCGGATTGGTCACACAATTAGCGCTTCTCATCCTGGCGCTATTCACTGCCGCGGATCTCTCCGCCCGCCGGCTCTCGCTCGTCCATACACTCCGCGCCTCGGCCGTCTCGGCCTCGGCCGTCGCCGTCTATACGGTTCTCCAATACCTCGGATGGGACCCGATTCAGCCCTCCGCCTCGTACCACATCGGCGAAGGCGTCTGGACCATCGTCCGCCCACCCGCCACTATCGGTCATGCCAGCCATCTGGGTTCCTATCTCGTCTTCGCCGCCTTTTTGGCCGCGGCGTTGTGCGTTCGCGAAGCGTCCCGCGCCTGGCGCGTCTTCGGCGCAGTGGCGGCGGCCCTGGCTTCGTTCGCCATCGTCCTGAGCGGGGCTCGCGCCGCCATCCTCGCCCTCTTTTGCGGAGCCATTCTGCTCGGTCTCCGTTTACGACCCAATCGCCGTGTCACCGCCATTGCCCTTGCCCTCACGGTGGCCGGGCTAGCCCTCTTCTACTACTCTCCCCTCGGCTTGAAGCTTCGCGGGCGCACGCGTTGGTATATCGAGGACCCCGCGGGTGGAGCGCGGCTCTATCTTTGGCGCGACTCCGTCGGCATGATCCCCGCACGCTGGATTGCGGGCTGGGGGCCGGAGACCTTTTCGGCCGAGTTCCCGCGCTTCCAATCCGTCGACCTGTCGCGCGCTTACCCGGATTTCTATCACGAGTCCCCGCACAACATCGTTCTCGACGAGTTCGTCGCAAAGGGTGTCGGAGGCGGCCTCGTCTTCCTCGCCTTCCTGGGATTCGCCGCGATCCGCGCATGTCGCGCCCTCCGCACCCGCGCGGACGCCCCGCTCGCCGCCGCTTACCTCGCCGGACTCCTGGCTCTCCAGTTCAATGCCTTTGTCCTTACCTCGGCATTCTTTCTCTTTCTCACGGCATGCATCCTCCTGGCTCAGGAAACTCCCCTTGCTCCAGATCCCCCGCCACTCGCGCGTCACTGGATTTGGCCCGCCGGCTTCGCCGCCTTCACGTTTGCAGCCGGATTCATGCTGTTCGCGGTTTGCCTTTCGGTGGCGGACTACTTTCTTGCCCAAACCAGGCGTGCTCTGGACTCGGCCGATGTCCATTCCGCCTCCTCGCTCTACGAGCGCGTTCTGCGATGGCAGCCTCCGGGAGTCAATTCCGATCTCTACTACTCTCGCGCCATGTGGGCCAACCGCCTCCGCCAGCGCGACCTGTTACTGTCGGTCAAGGCCTGGCAGGAAGCCGTGCAGGCCGGGTTGCGCGCCACCCGGCTCGCCGAGGACCCGCATAACGCCTTCTATCATCTCGCTACTATCTACGGTCAGCTCAACGATGCGCCATCTACGGAACGCAACCTCCGCGCTACGCTCGCACGCTCTCCAAACTGGTTCAAACCTCACTGGACCCTCGCCCGCCTGCTGGAACTTCAAAACAATCGGCCCGAGGCTCTCGCGGAGGCCGAGTTATCCGTTTTCCTGGGCGGCGGAAAGCATCCCGAGGTCCTCCAGACGCTTCAGCGCCTCCAATGGGCCCCCGCAAGGCAAGCCCCATCCGTTAACAAGTGAAAAGGCTTGACCGGGTTTCTTGCTTCCCCCCGCAATCTCCACTAGCATATTCTCAGCTATGAAGTCCGGACTGTTGTTGCTCCTCGCTTCGGCCTTGTCGTTTGCGCAGACACCGACCGTCGCCGATGGCGGAGTGCTCAACTCGGCCACCTACGTTCGCGGACAGGCCGTCAGCCCGGGTTCCCTCGTAGCGATCTTCGGTTCCGAACTCGCCGCCGGCCTCGCCCAGGCCGACTCTATCCCGCTCTCCACCACGTTGGCCAACGTGTCGGTCACTTTCAACAGCGTGCCCGCCCCACTCACGTTCGTTTCTCCGGGACAGATCAACGCCCAACTCCCCTGGAACGTACTCTCCTCCGGTTCCCTTTCCGGCACCGCCCAGGTGGTGGTCACGCGCAATGGCGTCGCCTCCGCCCCAAAGTCTGTCGAGATTGCTCCCTTCTCCCCCGGAATTTATGCCGTCGATAACCGGGCCATTGCCATCAACCTCGACGGTTCGCTCGCGCAGCCGGCTGGCTCCATTCCAGGAATCAATGCGCGCCCGGCCAGGCAGGGCGATGCCATCATCATTCTCGGGACAGGCCTGGGCGCCGTCGATTCGACCCTCGACAACGGCGCCGCCTCCCGCGACCGGCTTCGCACTGTCAATACTCCGCCCATGGTCCTGATCAACGGGATGACTTCCCCGGTCCTGTTTGCCGGCCTCTCGCCCGACTTCGTCGGCGTTTATCAGGTGAACGCCACCGTGCCCGCCACGACTGGGGCCGGGGCCACCCTTCCGCTCCAATGGTCTGTCGGCGGCGTCACTTCCACGGATCGGACGACGATCGCTGTCGCCACACCGTAGCCCTTACCACGCACCCTTTCCGCTCACGACCCGCGGAATCGTCCGCAAGAGCACCCATGCGTACAGCCGAAGCGAGTATCTCCGCGCGAGATAGATGTCCAGCCTCCGGCGTTTCCGGTAATGCAGTGAGTTCCGCCCCAGCACTTGCCACAGTCCCGTGATTCCGGGGCGCACGCTCAACACCACATCCGCTTGCTCCCCATAGTGCCGGTCCAGTTCCTGCCGCGTCACTGGTCTCGGACCCACCAAGGACATCTCGCCCGTCACTACGTGCCACAGTTGCGGCAATTCGTCCAGCGAGCAGGTCCGGCACAGCCGGGCGAACCGGCTCGTCACTCGCGGGTCCTGCCTCGGTTTCATATCCTGAATCGCTTCGGAGACCACTGTCTGGATCCACACGGCCCCTTCCGCCATCGGCCTCCACACCGGCCACATCGTCCGGAACTTAAGCATCTTCAACTCGCGCCCCCCATACCCCACCCGCACATGAGCCACCAGCGGCGACCGTCCCGATAGAATCCGAATCAGCAGCGCAATCACTCCCAACAGAGGCAGCAGCCCCGCCAACAGCACCGCCGCCAGTACCCGGTCCACCGCGCGCAAAGCCGCCGGGATCTCCCGGGGCTTCCCGACCCGCCGGAACCGAACCTGCTGAACGCCGATCACTCACGTCGATTATGAATCCCCAACACTGTTTCAAGGTGTTAACTTCTCAGTCAAAGCGCGGGCTGCCTCCCCGCCCTCACACTTCCTGGCTTGGTGGGGGGTGAGGGTGGTTCTCGGTGCTTGTCTTGCGTGCTGGTCGAGGGGGACGCTCAGGACCGCCGCCCGACGCGTCCCCGCCCGACGCCCTTAGTGTGGTTCGCGGATCTCGAATCGAAGTTGCGGGGCGGCGAACTCCATCCCGCGCTGGTTTTGCCACCTGTCGAACTACCGCAGCCTAATGCCGACCCTGGCGCTTCTACTCGAGCTGGCAGACCGCGCAGCCGGGGGGGGTGAAGGTTTTGTAGGTGTTAATCCGGGAGAATCGCAAAACTTCTTGCTGTCCCTGAAGCATGCCCGGCAGGCGGCGGCATGGTGCGATTACCTGGAGTCCCACGCGCGGCGAGTCTATTCGCGCATCGTGACTCCGCAACTGCAGGCTGCGAGGGGACTGGCGGACAAGACCAAACACCGGAAGGTGGGGCACAAAATCGTCTCAGTGGCGGATGCACAGGCAAGAGACGAATCACTCAGAGGTGGAGGTAATCAATCGAAAAATGGGGATTTATATGGCGCGCCCGGAGGGACTCGAACCCCCGGCCTACTGGTTCGAAGCCAGTCGCTCTATCCGGCTGAGCTACGGGCGCGTCGGACCACTAGACTACCATGAAATCGGACATGGCTACTGTCGAGACTGAGATCAAACTGCCCGCCGCGGATGCCGCCTCCGCCGATGCGCTGCTGCGGGGCGCGGGCTTCGCCGTCCACCATCCCCGCACGTTTGAGTCGAATGTCCTGCTCGACACCGCGGATTTGCGGCTGCGCAAGACGCGCCAGATTCTGCGGCTGCGCGAGTATGGTCCGCGGCATGTGCTCACGTACAAGGGCAGCGCGGTGGATGGCAAACACAAGACCCGCGAGGAACTCGAGTTCGAGATTCCCGCCGGCGCACCCTTGGCGCTGATCTTCGAGCGTCTGGGGTACACGCCGCAATTCCGCTACGAGAAGTACCGGACGGAGTACACGCGGGGCGAGGAACCCGGCATGGCTGTTCTCGACGAAACGCCGATCGGCGTATTTCTTGAACTCGAAGGCCCTGGCGATTGGATCGACCAAACCGCGGCCCAGTTGGGGTATCGTGAGCAGGACTACATCACCAAGTCCTACGGCGCACTCTATGCCGAACATTGCCAGAAGCACGGTACCGATCCCAGTGGCATGGTGTTTGCTCGTTAGCCTCCTCGGCTGCCAGCGCCAGCCGCCACCCAAGCCCGTCCTCATCCTTTGGGCCTGGGACCGCCTGGAGGACCTCACCTTCCTCAGGCCCAGCGAGGCCGAAGTCGCCGGTTTGCTCGGGACCATCACCCTCATCAACGGCGAGGCCCGCGTCGAAGGGCGCCGTCTCTCCTTGAAGGTCCCCGATACGATGTCGATACTGGGAGTAGTGCGTCTGGAATCGGATGGTTCGGCGCTGCCCGAGGCGGCGCGCGTGGCGCTGGAAATCCGCAACCTGACAGACCGGCCGCGCGTCAGCGGCATCCAGATCGACTTTGACGCGCGCGCGTCGCAGCTTGGCTGGTACAGGCAACTGCTGAAAGAGTTGGGTCCCGTATCGATGACTGCCCTGGCTTCCTGGTGCCTCGACGAACCCTGGTTCGCCGGAGCGGATGTGCGTGAAGCCGCGCCCATGCTCTTCCGCATGGGTCCGCAGCAGCCGCAACTGCTCCGGCGGCTTCGCCGACAGGAACAGTTCGCGCCCGGTTGCCGCGAGGCGATCGGGATCTCGACGGACGAACCGATGGCGTGGCTCCCCACGGCCGCGCGCGTCTATATGTTCCACCCCAAGCCCTGGACCGAGGAGGCCTTTCGCCAGGTATGCGCGCGTTTCTGATCGTTGTTTGCCTTACCTGGACGGCATTCGCCGGCTTGAAGCACGACTTTGACCGGCCGGTGTTCGTTTATGCGCACCACCCGGACCTTCCGGTGGAACGCTACTTCGCGGGCGAGTTGGGCATTCCCGACCCCGCACACGCCAGGATCTATCTCTATGCGGCCTATCGCTACCTGAACGGGCGTCCGCTCAGCGTGGAGGAACAGAAGACGATCCTCGCGCTTCAGGAATATCGCCGGGAAGGCATCTGGCCCAGGCCGGATGAGGACGGCGTGGCGGCGTGGGCGAGCATCAGACGCACGGTGAAC
Source organism: Bryobacterales bacterium (assembly GCA_016789925.1). Taxonomy (GTDB): domain Bacteria; phylum Acidobacteriota; class Terriglobia; order Bryobacterales; family Bryobacteraceae; genus JADLDI01. Next base: position 16,018 of record JAEUQD010000324.1, read on the forward strand.
GATCCGCCCTACCAGCCGCTCTCCGGGCCGCAGCGCAGGGCTCAGCGCGAGTTCACCACGGCCGTCTCGAGTAGCCATGCCTTCTATACGGCCGCGGAGACGCTGCGCCAGCGAATCGGACAGTTCGGGGCGCGCTCGGCCGAGGTGCGATTCTGGGTCCAAGGCCAGGACGCCGTGTTCCAAGGGCAGGCGCCGCCGGCTGCTCCGCCTGGCATCCACCCTTTGCTTCGGGCCGATCGCGACTATCAGATCGCCGCGGCGTACTTCCATCTCGGCGATGACGACGCCGCGATACCGCGATTCCAACGCATCGCCGCCGATCCGCAGTCGCCGTGGCAGGTGTGGGCGCCCTACCTCATCGGCCGCTGCCTGTTGCATACGGCGCGTGTCCTGGAAGGCCCGCGCTACCTGCCCGCCGTCGAGGCGGCCCAGCGGCAGTTCGCGGCCGTGCTGGCGGACCCCAAGTTGAGCGTCACGCACAACGACGCCGAACGCCTGTATCTGCGCTGTCTGCTCGTTACCAACAATCGCGCGGGGCTCGAGCGAATCGGTCGCCGCCTGGCGCGCTCGTGCCGGAACTACTTCGACCTTGAGCTCTACCTGGGCAATCTGGATACACTTCTCGACGGCGAGTACCATATTTTTCGTGGCGTCTATATGAAACCGGCGCCGCCCGCCTGGGCGGAACAGCCGAAGGACGACCTGTCGCAGTGGCTTCTCATCCTACAAAATGACCAGCCGTGGACCTTGCAGGCCGCGCGGGATCACTGGCGGCGGACCAAGTCGCCGGCATGGCTTTATGCCGCGTTGGTCAAGTCGAAGGCAGACGAAACCGGTGAACTCCGCGAGGCGGCAGTGAGCATCCCGGCCGCGCATCCTGGCAGTGCGCCCTTGCACTATCACGCGGCCCGGCTGGAGGCCTGGGCCGGGGACCACAACGCCGCGAGGGAAAGGCTCGCCGCGATGCTGCCGGGATTGGCGCGACAGCCTTCGGCGCGCAATCGGGTTTTGGCGCTGACTGCGCAACTGGCCCCAACGATAAGCGAACTTCTGCGGCTTGCGCCGCGGACGGTGATTTTGCCCTCCAGCGAGATGGACCGTGGCGAGTTCA
>JAEUQD010000329.1 GCA_016789925.1 Bryobacterales bacterium
AAAACTTTCACCGGGGCATCGCGGTCGACGCCCGTGTCGGCGCCCTTCAGCCACTTGTCGAACCAGCGCAGCCGGAAGGCGTTGAAGTCGAGCGCCGCGGCGGGCCCGAACTCGGCTTCGCCCGCGAAACTGAACGTCTGGACGCCGTGAGTCCACGGACACAAAATCAGCCGCTGCGGACTCTTCTTCGCCTTCTTCAGCGACAGGTAGTTGAGGTTGGCCACTTGCAGACCCCAGGAGTCGTACCAGCCGCTCACGTGATAGACGGGGACGTCTTTGTACTTGTCCGTGTTCGAGACCACGTCGATGCCCGACTGCTTCCAGTAGTCGTCGTAATCGCCGTGGCTCATGGCTTCCATCAGCCAGTTTTCATAGTCGGGCGCAAGGCGTAGCGCGGAAGTTCCGGGGCGCAGCGGCAGAGCCTTCACGTAATCCACGACCTGCGTGCGCAGGTTCGCGAGCACCGCGTTGGTGGCCGGCGTGTCACCCGGATAGTGCGCCAGCCCACCCGGGCTGTACTCGCCGCTCGGGCTGTTGCCAAAACAGAACACCCAGTTGAAGAAGCGGAGCTCAAACGCGCCGTGATGCCGCAGACCGTACATGCCGGGGTTGGACATCGAGTCCACCGGAACCATCGCCGCCAGGTGCGGCGGATTCGAGAGCGCGAGCGCATGCTGCGTGCCGCCGGGATAGGAGGTGCCGACCGTGCCGAACTTGCCGCTAAACCACGGCTGGCGTCCCAGCCATTGGGCCATGTCGTAGCCGTCGTTCACATCGTCGCGGAGCGGCACCCAGCGCCCGCCGGAACCGTACCGCCCGCGCACGTTTTGCCCGATGGCGACGTAGCCTTGCTGGACAAAGTAAGAAGCCCAGCGCTCGGCAGTGTGCGCGCCATAGGGCGTGCGTTCCATGATCACCGGGAACTTGCCGGGCACAACGGCGCCGTTGCGCCCCGGGTAGTAGATGTCGGTGACCAGTGTGACGCCATCGCGCATCGGCACTTTCACGCCTTTGGCCGAAATCACTTCAAAGGGCTGGGCCGCGGCAATGGCGGCCAGCAGAAATGCGAACAATTTCACGCGAGTACCTCCCGGAGTACGTGGCCATGCACGTCGGTGAGGCGGCGTTGCAGACCGTTGTGATAGTAAGTGAGCCGCGTGTGGTCGAGACCCAGCAGATGCAGAATGGTGGCGTGGAAATCGTAAAGCGTGACGGGGCTCTCGGCGGCCTTGTAGCCCAGCTCGTCGGTGGACCCGTAGGAGAAACCTTTCTTCAGGCCAGGACCCGCAAGAAACGACGTGAACCCTTCGGGGTTATGGTCGCGTCCGCCTTCGCCGAGCCCTTCGGAAATGGGCAGGCGGCCGAACTCCGTCGTCCACACCAGCAGCGTGTCGTCGAGCAGTCCGCGTTGTTTCAGATCCTTGAGTAAGGCAGCCGTGGGCTTGTCGAGCACGCGCGCCAATTTGCCGTGATTGCCCACCAGGTCTTCGTGCGCATCCCAGTTCACGCGCGGCGCGCCGAAGTGCGCGCCATTGTACATCTGGATCACGCGGACGCCTTTCTCGATCAGGCGGCGCGCGAGCAGGCAGTTGTAGCCGTAGGCGCGCATTTGCGGATCGTTCAATCCGTAGGCTTCCAGCGTGGCCGGCGATTCGCCCTTGATGTCGGTGACGCCGGGAGCGGAGACCTGCATGCGCGCGGCCAGTTCGTAGGCCTTGATGCGGCTCACCAGCGCGTCTTCGCCAGGGTTCTCGCGCAGGTGCTCCTGGTTCAACTGCGTCAGCAGGTCGTAGGTGGCCGCCTGCGCGTGCGAAGAGACACCGGAGGGCGCGTGCAGGTCGGCGATGGGCATCTTCTCGTCGCCGAAAATCACGCCCTGGTGCGACGCCGGCAGAAAGCCGTTGCCCCAGTGCGCCACGCCGCCCGGTGGCAACCCGTTGGGGTCCGGCAGGACGACAAACGCCGGCAGGTTTGCGTTCTCGCTGCCAAGGCCGTAAGAGATCCACGCACCCACGCTCGGGAAGCCCTGGAAGATGAACCCGGTGGACATCTGGAACAAGGCCGGACCGTGCGAGTTTGACCGCGCCACCATCGAGTGCAGGAACGTGATGTCGTCCACGCACGAGGCCAGGTGCGGCACCATGTCCGACACCCACTTGCCGCTCTGGCCGTATTGCTGGAACTTCCACGGGCTGCGCATCACCGTGCCGCGCTTGCCGAAGAACGGCGTGATGGTGTTGGCGCCTTTGGTTTCCTTGCCGTGATGTTTGACGAGTTCCGGCTTGTAGTCGAAGGTGTCGATGTGGGACACGCCGCCGGGGCAGAAGATGAAGATGGCGCGTTTGGCCTTGGGCGCGTGATGGGTTGCTCCCTGCGCGCCCATCTGCGCGAGGGCGATGCCGAGCGCGCCGCCACCCACTTCCCAAAGCAGTTGGCGGCGTGTGAGAGGAGAGCGTTTAGGGCACATACAGGAACTCGTTGGTATTGAAGATGGTGCGGCAGAAGAGCGCCAGCCCGTGCTGCTGGATGAACGCTTCGCCCAGTGCGCGCTCGCGCGCGGACGGCGTGCGGTTGAAGACGGCGTGATAGACGCCGTCGAGCGTCTTGGCGCGCTCGGCCAGCAGGTCCGCCTGACGAAGCACAAAGCGGTTGTTCAACAGCGTGAGCGCCTGCACGGGGGTATTGGAAATCGAGCGCTGCGGCGTGGCCACCGCGGGGTCAGGGCAATCGAACGAGTCCATGAAAATCCGCTGGCCGCCGCGCGCCACGAACTTGTAGACGCTGCGCCGCCATGTCGCCGGGTCGTTCTCATCGAGGGCGATGTAGAGGTACGACCCCTTGGTCTGTTTCTTCTGAAGCAGAAAGCCCGGTCCGCCGCGCTCCAGGTTGAGGCTGCCCGACAAGGCGAGCATGCTGTCGCGAATCGTCTCCGCGTCCATGCGGCGCGGTTCCATCCGCCACAGCAGCCGGTTGGCCGCATCGATAGCGTGGGCCTTCGCATTGAATTTGGATGACTGCTGCCAGGTGCGCGAAGTGACGATCAGGCGTTGAAGCCATTTGATGGACCAGCCTTGGTCCATAAACTCCGTCGCCAGCCAGTCGAGCAGTTCCGGGTGCGACGGGCGGTCGCCGTTGAAGCCGAAGTCCGACGGCGTGTTCACCAGTCCATTGCCGAAGTGGGCGTACCAGACGCGGTTGACGATCACGCGCGCGGTGAGCGGGTTTCTTTCGCTGGCAATCCAATCAGCCAGCGCCAGGCGCCGTTCGGCGTCGGTTCCCTTGGGGAGATCCGGAGCAAGTTGACGGATGGCAGTAAGCGAGCCGGGCGTCACCTCTTCCAGCGGCTTGGCCAGCGACCCTCGATCGAGCAGGAACGCGGGTGTCATCTGCGGTTCAGGCTTGGCGGCGTGTACGGACGGGAGCGCGGGAATGCGGTCCAGCTCGCCCTGCAAGCGCTTCTGCTCAGCTCCGAGCGAGGTCCGCTGTTCACGTTGCGCGGCGCTGAGCGCGGCCAGGAGTTCCGCTTCCGGCACTTCCGGCAGCGCGACCTCGGCGGGCACATCGTGACCGAGCGACGAAGCGACCTCGCGCCAGGTGACACCATCGTCGGATGCTTCGAAGCGATATACCCGCGGCATTCCTTCACGCGTGCCCGTTGACGCGTCGGCGGCCCAGCGGATCTCGCTCACCGTGAGCGGCTTGTCGATCATGAGGATCGCCGGTGCGTCGTCGGTTCCCGCTTTTTCGCCCCGCCAGTTTTCGATCACGTGTCCGGCG
>JAEUQD010000331.1 GCA_016789925.1 Bryobacterales bacterium
CAGGCAGCCGCGCAAACTCCGCCGAGCCTTGTTGCGATCTTTCCCGCGGTGGCGTCAACCAGCCTGTATCACAACACTTTTTATCACGGTGGCGCGTTCAAGATGGCCGTCTCCTACGGGTGGGGAGTCGTGCGGATGCCCTTGCGGATCATGTATCCGCAGTTCTGGCACCTGGAAGCCTACGCCCCGCCCGAGCTGAAATACGAGTCGTTCATGTACAACTTGCCGCTCGAGACGCTGGACTTGGCTTCGTCGCACGCGAAGGTGCAGCACTGGCGCGACTGGGTCAAGCATGCCGCCTACGACGACTACTGGAAGGCCATCAGCGTGGAAGAACACTTCGCCAAGGTGAAGGTTCCGGCGCACACGCACGGCGGATGGTTTGATCTTTTGCTGAACGGGACTCTGAACGGCTACACAGGCATGAGGAAGGATGGTGGTTCGGAGAAAGCGAAAGTCGGCGCCAAGATGATTGTCGGCCCGTGGGGGCACGGCCCCTCGCGCAAGTTTGGGGATGTCGATTTCGGACCGGATGCCATGCGCCATCTCTTCGACCGCGAATTGCAGTGGTTTGACCATCACCTGATGGGGGTGGACAATGGCTTGGACCGCGAGCCGCCGGTTGAAATCTTCGTGATGGGCGTGAACAAATGGGTTCGCTTCGCCGATTGGCCTGTCCCCGGCACCCGCTTCACGCCGCTCTACCTCGACAGCGCTGGACATTCCAACAGTGTCCGCGGCGATGGCAAACTGGCTTGGGAGAAGCCCTCGGGTGCCGCGGCGGACCGGTATGTCTACGATCCGAATCTGCCCGTGCCCACGGTTGGGGGCAATGACTGCTGCGGAATGCCGGTCTCTTCCGGCCCCGTCGATCAGCGCCCCGTCGAAGCGCGCTCCGACGTCCTGGTCTATTCCACTGAAATCCTAAAGACGCCCGTCGCTATTGCCGGACCCGTGCGGATGAAACTGTTCGCGGCCACCGACGGGCCAGACACCGATTGGGTCGTCAAACTGGTGGACGTGCATCCCAACGGTTTTGCGATGAACGTCGCCGAGGGCGTGCTCCGGGCTCGCTACCACCGTGGTTACGATCGTCCGGAACTGCTCAAGCCGAACCAGACGTATGAGTTCGAGGTCGACATGCGGGGAACCGCGACCGTCTTCCAGCCGGGTCACCGGATTCGCGTCGACGTGACCAGTAGCAACTTTCCACAATTCGACCGCAACTTGAACTCGGGCGAGGACTTGGCGACAGCATCGAAAGTGCGGGTCGCCCGGCAGACGATCTTCCATACGCCGATCCAGCCGTCGCACATGGTGCTACCGGTGATCGATCTTAAGTAGGCCGAAAGGACGGGAAGCTCTAAAGTCTCCCGCCTAGTCCACCGATGTCTGGGGTATGCCGGACGAAATTATCTTTCAGTACCCCGATTTTTGGTGGTTTGTCGGAATGTTTATAAGTTGATGCCAGGAAGTGCGGCCCGCAACCAGTCGATGAATTCGGCGGGGACGGCCATCGTGGACAGCCGGCTCTGTCGTACGAGCGCCCATCCCTGAAAGAGGCCCGTCTCTTTAATCTGGCGGAGCGTCACCGGTTGGGCGAATCTGTTCAGGAACTCGAAATCTACGACCGCCGATTTGGGATCTTTGGGGTCCGGGCGGGGTTCGCCGGCGACTTTCGCCATCCCGACGATTTGGGACTCACCGCCGCTGTGATAGATCAGGACTCGGTCTCCCGGGGCCATTTCGCGAATTGCGCGTACTGCCTGGGCGTTCTTCACGCCATCCCAGACAGTGCGGCGGTCGCGCTGGAGGTCATCAATGGAGTAGACGGAAGGTTCGCTTTTGGCCAGGAAGTAGTTCAAGGGGGCTCCAGAGACTAGTACTTTTTCTAGTGTAGCCTAGGGGAGTCTCGTAAGTATAAGTACCTATTGAGTTGGCATTCACCGCGGTAGTGCCAGTTCAGAAGCCGCCTGGGGTATGATAGAAGGATTCGGGGAAGCGTGATGCGCGCAGAGAGTCGGAGGCGTAAGCGAGAAAAATGTCGTGTTCTTTCAACGTTTATAGTATGAGGCTACTCTTTGTCCTGTTGGTCTGCTCATCGGTGGTGGTTTCAGCCGCCCAAGCGCCGGCGACCGCAAAGCCGCCCGCGACCGAGCAGGAAAAGCCGGACGAGAAGCCGATTGCTGAAATCAAAGCCCCGGAAGACACGCCGGCGGCGGTAGACCCCAAGACTTACCACATCGGACCCGAAGATGTCCTCGGGATTACGGTCTGGAAAGAACGAGAGCTGAGCGGCAATGTCGTTGTGCGGCCCGACGGCATTATTACCGTTCCCCTGATCGGAGAATTGCAGGTCAACGACCTGACTCCCCGGGAGGTCGAGGCGAAGCTGAAGGAGCAGTACACCAAACTGGTCAACAATCCGTTGGTCACCGTAACCATTCAGAGCGTTCGGAGCAAAAAATACTTCATCCAGGGCAATGTCGGTCGGTCGGGCGTTTTTCCCCTGGTGGTACCGCTCACCATCCTCCAGGCCCTGACGATGGCCGGTGGGCCCACCGAGTTCGCCAACAAGAAGAAGATCGTGATCATGCGTGGAGACAAGAGGCTCTTCTTCAACTGGAACGATGTCATCAAAGGCAAGAATTTGTCGCAGAACATCTATCTCGAGAACGGTGACTTCATTATTGTCAAATAGGACCCTAAACCTACCACGCACGGGAACCGATTAGCAGGGAGAGTATATGCAAGCCACGATGGACCAGCCGGTTTTTACGCGGCGTCCGATGGACCTGGAGGACTACCTCAATATCGTCCGTCGCAACATTTCCTGGATTCTGGGCCCGACACTGGCGGGGTTGACGATTGCGGTGCTGGTCGCGTTCTTCTGGCCCGATACCTACGTCTCGGTGGCGCGGATTCGCGTCGTGCCTCCCCAGGTGCCCGAACGACTGGTGCCGACCAACGTCAACATGCAGATGGCCGAGCGCGTCAACTCGATGGCGCAGACCATTTTATCGCGCACGACGCTGACCAATATTATCCAGATGTACGACCTCTACCGAAAGGATAGGGATCGCCTGCCGATGGAGGACATCATCGAGCGCATGCAGTCCGATATCAAGATCGGTGGATTGCAGCACTTGGGCGGGGGCCGGAGCGCGGCGGCGTTCGAGATTCGCTTCTCCTATGACAACCGCTACACGGCGCAGAAGGTGACCAGCGACCTGACCACCCGGTTCATCAACGAAAACACCTCCGAGCGGAGCCGGCAATCGGAGCAGACGACGCTGTTCTTCCGCGACGAATACGAAAAGGCGAGGGCGGATCTGGACGAGATCGAACGCAAGATCACGGTGTTTCGATTGGAAAACCCAGGCGCGCTGCCCGACCAGATGGGTTCCAGCCTGTCTCAGATTGGGGCGATTGAAGCCCGCATCGCCACCCTGAATTCCTCGGTGGGCCGAGCCAACCAGGAAAAGTTGTACCTGGAAGGCGAGTTGCGGGCCACTCGGGAGAAGTTGAACCAGTTGCAGCAGATACTGGCGGCTCAGACCGAAGCGGGAATCGCTCCTGGCGAAGTAGGCGCCTCCCGCCCGACGGAGTTGGATCTGCAAATCGCCCAGGCCGAGCGTGAGGTCCAGACGTTGGAGCGAGGCTTGGAACGGATGCTGGAGCAGTACACTCCCGAATATCCCGATGTAAAACGGGTGACCGTTCGTCTGGAGGCGGCGCGGAAAGAGCGGGACGGCCTTCTGTCCAAGAAACTTGCGATCGCCAAGGTTCCGACGCCGGCTGCTGGTTCGCCCGGCGGGGCGAGGCGTCCGACCGTTCCGCGCAACCGTGAGGTCGCCGAGTTGGAAGCCAACATCCTTCGCTTGCAAAACAATATCCGCGCCAAAGAGATGGAAGCCGAGCGCTATTTAGGCGAAATGGCCGAAGCCGAACGGAGGAGCCGGGAGATTTCGACGCGTATCGAGCGCGCTCCGGTGACTTCGGCGCAACTTGAACAGCTTATGCGCGACTATGAGCTCGCCAAGCGCCGATATGACGATTTGCGGCTGAAGGTGACTCAAACTCAGATGGCGCGTTCCGCCGAGGAGCGCGGCCAGGGCGAAACACTGGAAGTGCTCGACCGGCCCTCGCTGCCGGAGTCGCCGACGGCGCCCAAGCGGGGTGTCATTGTCGGCGCGGGGCTGCTGATCGGATTTATTCTCGGTGCTGGTCTGTGCGCCTTCCGCGAGGTCAAAGACCATTCGCTCAAAACGCTGAAGGATATTCGGGCTTACACCCAATTTAACGTGCTGGGCAGCGTACCATTGCTCGAAAATGACCTGGTCGTTCGCCGCCGCCGCCGGGTCGCATTTGTCGGCTGGACCGTGGCCATCACCGTGAGCGTTGCGGTGATGGGAGGTTCGATTTATTACTACTACAGCACGTTGCTGTAGGACTGGGAGAGAGCATGAGTCGAGTACATGACGCATTGCGCCGGGTCGAGCCCGGACGGCCCGCTTCGACGGCAGTCTCGCCACCGGGCCATCTCATTTCAGGGCCGCTGTCGGCTGCGGCGGCGTTCACAGCCACGCCCGTCTCCGGCACCGGGGTCGTGGATAGCGGGTCGCTGAGCGGACTGATCGAGCAGATCCAGGAAATACCGTGGGATCCCGCGCCGGAGGCCCATCTCATCGATGCGCAGCGATTGCAGGAGTCGCCCACTGAAGAGTTCCGTTCGCTCCGGACGAGGATCAACCATCTACAGAGCATGCAAAGGCTGCACACCCTCGTCGTCACGAGCGCCTCGCCGGCCGAAGGCAAGTCCTTCACGGCAGCCAACCTCGCCATTGTCGAGTCGCATTTGCAGGGCAACTTCACGGTCTTGTGCGACTTCGATTTCCGGCGGCCCATTGTACACAGCCTTTTCCGGATCGACCGCTCGCCCGGACTGACCGACTACCTTCAGGGAAAGGCAACGCTGGCCGAGATCATCCGTCGTATTGCAGGAACGAATCTCTTTCTGATTCCTGCTGGTTCGGCTGTCCTGAACCCACTGGAACTACTCAATCTGAAAGAAGTAAAAGTACTCCTTGACCGATTGCCCTCGATGTTCAATTGGGTTGTGCTCGACAGCCCACCCCTTCTGTTTGCCGCGGATGCGAACCTGCTGGCCACTTTGTGCGACGGTACCCTGCTGGTGGTCCGTCTCGGACAAACCACTATTGACGCCGTGAGCCGCGCCCTCACCGGAATGAGCCACAACAATGTGATTGGCGTGGTGGCGAACGCCGCCAAACGGGGCGAACTCTACTCGAAGTACACGTACTACCACTCCTACTACTATGAGAAGACGGAGTCGGAAAGCGGTGAACCCAACGAGGCCGAAGCGTCCGACGCCGAAGCCGAAGCCGACTCTGAACGAAATCGCTAGTTTCGAGCTAGTCTCCTTACCAACGCATGCGCGATGGGAGTCTCCCGGGGTTTGTCTCGTGTGCCGAGTACGTTCTGCAACTTGCGGTGTGGAAGTCGCCTTGACAGCCAATCGCCCCAGCACTTTGCCCACGCGCAAGGCGATTCTTTCCTTGCGTTTTCGCTCCGGCTCGCCGGAACATCGGCATAGATGATTTCGGCAAGATCCTGCTTGTCAAACAGCGACATCTGCAACGCGCCGGCGTTGGCCAGGGCTTGGATTTGCGGAGCGCATAGCGCGGTGATCCACTCGATGCCCTGGGTTTGACAGGCCACACGCAGTTTCTTCGTCTGAGCCTTGACCGCTTTCAGATCGGCGGTTATTGCCGTCAAATCACCTCCGCCCCTACCCGGACAACCTCGTTCATCGGTGAGCCAGCTACAGAGGATTTGCGGGTTGCCCAATCGCTCGTTGCGAGAGTGGGTGAATTTCGCCCAAGGGCAACACTGTCCTTCAAAGTAACTGGAGGTCAGCTCGTAACCCACACCAGCCGCACCCGCCAGCGCGCCGGCGGCGAGCAGGCCTGTCGAGGAGGTGAGAGTCTGTTATAAGGCGGGAGAGTGGATGGATGTCCTTCCTGTATTCCGTCGTCCTGTCCGGTAACATCGGCGCGGGCGAGTACTTCACCCTGGCTCGGCAGGCGACTCCGGAGGGATGATGTCACTGTCGATGGGCAAAATATGTACACCTTCCGGCTGCTGGAGTAAATGCAGGACGTAGCTTCGATCGCACCCACCAAATCATCAGGCTTTAATTTCCGCTTTGAAGATCTGATAATTAGTTTGATTATGTCTATTCCACCATTGACACGCCGGGAATTCGGAGCGTGCCTCTGCGCGCTTCCGCTGTTTGGAAAGAACATCGACGGCTGGGCCAACGCCCCCTGGAACGGGCCGGCCACCGTCGCGCGAGTCTACTTGGCGGCTCCGCAGCCGCATTGGCCTAAGCCCACGTTGAACGTGGATCAGGAACGGGCGGATGTCGAGAATCAGTTACGTGACGTCGCCCGGAAGAACGCGCATCTCGTCCGCTTCACCGGAGGCGAGATCCTACGCACCGAAGAGGAAGTCCGCCCCTGGCTCGCCCGCGTGGGCGACGTGGATGGCCTTCTCGCGATCCCCTTGGCGCAACCCACGCCGCCGCTACGCACCCTGGTGGACGCCGCCCCGGTCCCCATGCTTTTCTTCTCGCGGCCCTACGCTACCCACGCTTGGTCGTCAATCGCCGCCTTACGTCAGGACGGCCGTAAGATCGATGTGATCGCCACGAGCAGCTACGGCGACCTCGACCCCTATTTGAAAGCCTTCCGCACCGTGCATCATCTGCGAAACAGCAAGGTCTTGGTGGGGGCAGCCACACCTGGAGCACGCCAGAAAGCCGCCGACGCCTTCACCGAACGAATGGGCGTGAAGTTCCAGTTCGTCACGGGGCCAGCGTTTCGCGATGCTTTCGAGAGCGTGAATGCGCGGATGGCCGCGGAAGAAACCGCTCAGTTTACTCAAGCGGCGCTACGCGTGGTCGAACCCTCGCCCAAGGAAATTGGCGACGGTGTGCGGTTCTATCTCGCGATTCTGAACATGATGAAGGCAGAGAAGGCCAACGCCGTCACCATCGACTGTTTCGGCACCCTGGCCGCCAAGACCCTGCCGGGTTACCCTTGTATCGCGTTCTCGAAGCTCAACGACGCGGGCCTGTACGGCGTGTGCGAAGGCGACCTGGCATCGACGATGACCCAGATGCTCGTGACGTCGTTCGCCGGCGTTCCCGGCTTTGTGTCCGACCCGGTATTCGACATCAGCCGCAATGAGGTGATCCACGCCCACTGCGTGGCGGCCACAAAAATGAAGGGTCCCGATGGACCGTCGTCGCCCTACATCATCCGCAACCACCTCGAGACCAACGAGGGTGCTGTCTTGCAGGTCCTCATGCCGGTTGGTGAAACGATTACGGTCGGCCGCTTTACCACGCCCACTAAGTTCCTCATCTCCACCGCCGAAGTGACCGGCACAGTCGACAGCGACCGTGGCTGCCGCACCCAAATTCGGACCCGTGTCGACAACGCCCAGCAGTGGCTGCGGAGCTACACGGCAGGCTTGCACCGCGTGATCTTCTACGGTGACCTTGTGACCGATATCGAGCGAATGGGCCGCCTCATGGGCTTCGACGTTCTGCGTGAAGCCTGACGCCAATCAGGCGCTTTTGAAGACCTCTTCCAGCCGCCGGGTTACGATCTCGTGCTCGCCCGGACGCATCATCCACACCGACACGTGTAGGAGGCGTTCGCCCCGCCGCGAGATAGCGATCGGCGGGTCGCCCTGCATCATCCGCTTGGCGACCTCGCCGGCGTTGAACCGGAAAGCGTCCGGCTCCCAGGTGAGCCGCAGATGCGGAACGTGGTTGGCGATGGGCGGCAGATGCACCTCCGCCTTTAGACCGGGAAGCTTCGAAAGCGTGCGGATCATGTAGTTGACACGCGATTCCAACTCCCGGTATTCGGCGTCATGATCAACCTTCAAATACCGTTCAATGGCGGCCAGCAGGCCGATCATCTCTTCCTTGCCGACTTTCATCCCGCGCCCGATGCTCGCATACGGGTTCATGGCCGGGACCGCCCCTTCGATCAGATCCTTGCGGCCCATCAACAGGCCGGAACACTGGGGACCACGGAGCGCCTTGCCACCGGAAAACGCCACCAGGTCGAACCCCTCCTTGATGTACTGTGACAGGCGCCCCACGGGCGGCGTATCCGAAGCTGCATCGTTAAACGTCGGCACACCGCGCTGTTTGCCCACGCGGATCCACTCATCGCGCTTGATCTGCCCTTCCGGCTCCATTTCGTTGTAGAAGAACATCATCGCCGTGCGGTCGTTGATGGCGCGGTCCAACTCCTCGCGCGTCTCCACCCACACAATCCTGGTCCCCACAAGCAGCATCTGCTGCTCGTAGCCGCC
>JAEUQD010000340.1 GCA_016789925.1 Bryobacterales bacterium
CTCGGTATCGTGCAGGTCAATAGGGAGGACAGTCTTGTCGGCGGGCACATCCATGGCTGTCGGAATCTTGTAATCGTGCCAGTTGGCGTTCACCATCTTGCCGGTGTTGGCATCCATGCGGCGCTGCTCGGTCAGGGCGAAGCCGATACCCATTGTGACGCCGCCGATCACCTGGTTGTTGTAGGTGAGTACGTCCATCACGCGGCCGCTGTCGTGCGCGGCCAGTACGCGCAAGACCCGTGTCTCGCCCGTACGGATGTTGACTTCCACTTCGGCGAACTGCACGACAAAGGGACGAACCACTTTGTCGACGGGGTCCGGCCCGCGGCGTCCGATGCCGACCACCACCTGTTGCGTGCGTAACTGCGCCAACTCGCGTAACGGCACCTGCTTTGCCCCGTTCTGGACGACGATTCCACCGTTCTCGTAGGCTAGATCAGTTACAGGAACCTTCCATTGGGCGGCGGCCATTTCGAGGATCTGGGCTTTGACGTCCAGCGCCGCCGCGCGGACGGCGGGCGAGTCCGCGAATACGGTCTTGCTGCCGCCGCTGGGCCGTGTGAATTCGGTGATTCCAGTGTCGGCGTTCTCGATGTGAATACGCTTCAACGGGACGCCCAACTCTTCGGCCACGACAAGGGCCATCACGGTCTTGGTTCCCGTGCCGAGATCGGCCGCTCCCATGTTCAATGTGACGCTGCCGTCAGGGTACAGGCTGACACGGACGGTGGAGGGAGGTCCGTTTTGGGAACCCCACATACCCGCAGCGACACCGACGCCCTTCACCCACGGCCCGCCGCTCTTCGACCGGCTGCGCGCCTCCTCCCAATGGAAGGCTCGGGCGCCCTCGATGAGGCACTCCCGCAGGCCCGCGGACGTGTATGGTTTGTTCTGGTCCATCTGGCAGACGGCGGAGTAGTTCTTGAGCCGGAACTCGACCGGGTCCATGCCGATCTTTTCCGCCAGCGCATCCATCATCTGCTCGAGGGCCCACGAACATTGCGGGAAGCCAGGAGCCCGGAATGCACGAAGCGGCCCCGCATGGATCATCGCCTGCGATTCCGCGATGCGGACGTTCGGGCACTTGTAGAGATCGCCGACCTGATAGCCCACACTGGAGCCGGCCGGGTATGCGCCCACTTCGCCCAAGCCGGTCAATTCGAGCGCCGTCAGCGTACCGTCCTTCTTCACACCGGCTTTCAACTTCATGATGTGGGCGGGACGGTTGCCCGCGGCACGGAAGGCTTCCTCGCGCGTAAGAAACAGCTTGACCGGACGCGCCGTCTTCCGCGCCATGAGCGCGGCGATCACCGTGTATTTTCCGAGGATGAGTTTGCTGCCGAAGCCGCCACCCATGTAGGAGGAGATCACGCGAACCCTACTGAGCGGTATATTCAGTGTCGTGGCGAGGGCAGCCTGAATCGGAAAAGGACCCTGATTGCTGTCCCAAACGGTGAGCCGGTCGCCATCCCAGCGCACAACTGAGCCGTGGAGTTCGGTCGTAGTGTGGATCTCGCACGCAGTGCGATACGTCTCCTCCAAGACCACGTCGGCCTCGGCAAACCCTTGGGCGACGTCGCCGCGTTTGGTTTCGCGCGGTGGTCCCAGACTGTTGCCGAGTTCCTGGACTCGGGGAGCGCCGGGCTTAAGCGCCTCCTCCATGTCAACGACGGCCGGAAGAATTTCGTACTCAACGCGGATGGCGCGTACGGCGTCCCACGCCTGCTGCGGGGACTCGGCAGCCACGGCCGCGACTTCTTCCCCTTCGTACCGGCAATGAGGATCGAACAGGCGGCTGATTCCGCGGGTGGGCGCGCCGGGAGGTCCGGGAGGCGCGAACCAGGCAATCTGCGCTTCCTGGTCGGCGTCGGTGAGAACCGCTCGCACGCCCGGCATTTCGCGGGCCTGGGCCGTATCCACGCGCTTCACCTGCGCGTGGCCGTGCGGGCAACGAAGGATTGCCGCGTACAACATGTCCGGCAGAACGATGTCGGACGGATAGGTTGCGGTTCCACTGACACGTTCGTAGCCGTCCACGCGAGGAATGCGCTTGCCGACGAACTTGGTTTCGCCCCAGGGTTTGGGAGTTGTTTCAGCCATGGCTTACCCCTTCCTCAGTTCCGCCGCCCGTTCCGCGGCGCGGAAGATGTGAGCGTAGGCCCCACAACGGCACAGATTGCCGCTGACACCTTCGCGGATCTGCTCGACAGTGGGTTGAGGAGTCTTGCGCAACAGCGCCTCGACGCTCATCACCTGGCCCGGTGTGCAGTAGCCGCATTGCAGTGCGTCTTCTTCGACAAAAGCTTTTTGGACCGGGCCCAACTCCTCCCCGTGCATCAAGCCCTCGACGGTGGTGATCTGGGCGCCGGCGGCTTCGACGGCCAGCGTCATGCAGGAGTAGCGGGAAACACCGTCGATCAGGACGGTGCAGGAGCCGCACTCGCCGCGTTCGCACGCGGCCTTGGTGCCGGTCAGGCCGAGACGGTCGCGCAGCACATATTGCAGGGTCCAACGCGGTTCCACGCTCAAGGAATGCGCACGGCCGTTGATGTTGAGGACCGTCGCGACCGTGTCGCCGGAAGCGTTGTGGGTTGCGGGTTGAGGGGCAGCGCCGGCGGGAACCGTAAGGATCGCCGCCCCGGAAGCCACGGAGTCAATGAACCGGCGGCGGCTGAACCCGGTAGGGCGTTGCCGCTTGCGGTCGGATTTCACCATCGGACCTCCTATACCACCGATAATAGAATCCATAGATCTGCTTCGCAACGCTCACCCTGTCGCCTCGCATGAACACAGAAAGAGCGGCCACATGGGGCCGCTCTTTGACAGACAAGAGTTTGAACGGTATTCAGTTCTGACGCACAGGTTCGCTGTCGCCATCCTGGGCAATGTGCGTGGCCTCGGAGCTAATCGAAGAAGAATTGGCTCCAGAACCCCAAAGGGCGTTGCTGCCCCACAAGGCACTGAAACCCTGGGTGGCGTTGTTTCCCCATACCGCGCTCGTGCCCCACAGGGCATTAGAACCCCACAGCGCCGACTGAGCCTCCATCAAAACGGAAGTCCCCCACACTGCGCTGGTCCCCCAGAGGGCGTTCGTACCCCACACCGCACTGGTACCCCAAAGAGCATTCGTGCCCCACAACGCGGAATAGTCCTGAACCAGGAACACGTCCCCAGAAGCATCGTCATACACGGCCAGCGGAGAAAGCGCCGTCTTGCCTGCGCCGGGGAAGGTGTCTGTCGAGGCCACCGCGGCAGCAACGTTCAGATAGCCCGCGCCCACTGTAAACAAGTCGTGTTGACTCACAAAGACTTCGCGCGTCACCGGATCAATCGAAGTGCTGCTCGCCGGGAAGCTCTTTGTGGCCGTCTTCATCAGGCGGGCCTTGACGAGGTCCGGGGTTAGGGTCGGATCCTTCTCGAGCATGAGGGCCACGGCACCGCTGACGAACCCCGAAGCCATACTGGTTCCGCTCACGGTGTAGTAGAGCTTCGAGAACTCGCCGGTCTTGGTTGTAACGGCGTAGTAGTCGGTGGTGACCACATTGGACGGTCGCAAATACGTCTTATTGCCATCCACATCCAGCAAAGAGACGATGCGATTCCCAGGCGCTACGAGATCGGGCTTCACAACATGATCCAGCAGCGTGGGCCCCTTGGAACTGTAGCTGGCGATTGCGTCGTCGCCCGGCGTACGGGTACTGTTGGTCTTCATTGAGCCGACGGTGATGACGAAGGGGTCATTGCCAGGCGAAGTTATGGTGGCGTAGCCCTGAGTACCCGCGGAATTGTCGCGGCCCAGGTTGCCGGCGGCCGTCACCACGGTAATTCCAGCGCGGTAGGCAGCCTCAGCCGCCTGGCACAGCGGATCAGTGGCGAAACTCTCCATGACCGGGTGCCCCAAGGAGAGGTTGATCACGCGAATGTTGTACTGGTTCTTCAGTTGGATGGCGCGCTGGATGGCCGCGATCACCCCGCTGACGGTGCCTTTCCCATTCAAGTCGAGCACCTTCAGGTTGATGATGTTGGCCCCTGGTGCAATGCCGGTTACGCTGGATTTGAACTTTGGACCCGTTGAATTGGTACCGTTGGCAGCGATAATGCCAGCCACGTGACTGCCATGGCCGAAGTCGTCCTTATAGGCCTTGGGATCGGCTACCGTCTTTCCGGCTGCGACTACGAAATTCTCGTTGTAGACGATGCGGGTTTTGCCGGTGGCGGGGTTGAGCAGGTCCTTGTGGGGATACACACCGCTGTCGATCACGGCCACACCAATGCCCTTCCCCGTTACGCCGTATTGCTGCCGGGCCGTGGCTGCGCTGACAGCGGGCGCGCCGTAGTCCAGGAAGGCGCTCACCTCGTGATCCGGTGAGATCTGTGCAACGTCAGGGTCGCTCTCCAGTTCCTTGATGGCCTTGCCGGTGAGAGTAACGGCGGAGGCCCGAATGAGATCGAGCCGGTGTCTTTCGCGGCCGTTATTCCGGCGCAGCTTTTCCCGGTGTCTTTCCTGAGGATTCTGTTTGAACCTGACGATCACATCGACGGTAACGTCGGGATCCAAGGCTTGAAAGTTCGTGGCTATTGTGGGCTGCCCGGCACCTGTCAGGCTGGCCGCGAGGAAAAGACCTGCAAGTCTAAAGAACGTGCTCATTCCGTTTTCCCTCTGCATGTTTCGAACCCGACTCGTGTAAGGGCACGGCAATTGCCAAAGGGAGGCACATCGAACACGCGAATAAAAATGAAGCACTTATTGGATTTCGGACTGTTTGGCGAGGAATCCCAGGTGGACAGCTAACTGAAGCTCCACTGATCGTCGTCGAGGTCGACGATCTTGGTTTGGTTCTTCTTCTGCTTGGCGTCCCAATCGATTTTCGCCAGGAGATAGGCGAAGCCGGTGCCGGGGGAGATGCGGACCTTGGTGACGCCGGAGGACGAACTGCCAACGCCCACAGAAGCTTCAATGCCCGCCGCGCCAGCGGACAGGTCGACCTTGACGTCGTTGTCAAAAACCGTCGCCAGCGACGCTTCCATCACGATGAAGACCTGGTGGGCAATGCGCGCGTCGTTCCCCCAGTTGATCAGGTTCTCAATGGCTTTGGGAGAGGCATTGGCGGCCTTCTTCATCTCTTCGGTGGTGACGCTGAACTTGACCAGTTTCAACTCGCCGGAGCGCAGCTTGTCGAACGTGGAGCCTCCCGAGAACTTGACCGGGACACCTTTGACGATCGCCGCCACGGTGGCCGTAAACGAGGCTTTCGTGGTCTTGGCGAAGTCGATCTCAGTGACGGTCGACCGGACAATGTTGATCTTGTCGACCGGAATGCGATCCTTTGCCTCGAGGTAGTTCATCTTGGTGAGGGGAGTTCTCTTTTCCCCGATGCTGCCGATCACGATCTCCTCGGCATGTCCTCGAAAGTAACTCACGCCTCCGAATGTCAGGTGATTCTCTGCTACAACAACGTTAGCCATTCTGTTCTTATTTCTCCTGGTTTGGGAATCCAAAGTTCGTACGACCGTGCAAGGTCGCCGTCGCAGTAGTGTGTAAACTCAAGAATTCGTTTCCGCGGAATCGAAAAAGATGCGACTCGATTTTCAGCTTGTAGAACGCCTTCCAAAACTCGCCTGGGTGGCGAGGATGCACAGGGGCGAGGAACGGGCGGAGGTGTTGCATGGCCCCTGGGTGGAAACACGAGACGCGAGCTTTGTCGAGGGAGCCTGGGATGGCGATTTTTCCGAGGGCGGGTTCGATACGGCGACTTCCTTGATGGGCTCGGGAGGGCGCTCGGTGGGCGGCCGCGTCGTCTTTGCGGGCCCGACGCACAAATTGGAGCGGCTTCAGAGCGTCGCGGTAGGCGATCGACTGTATGTCTCGAATTCTTTCGCGCTGTTGCTGACAATGGCGGGCGAGGATCTGGACCCGCGCTACCCGAATTACCTGTTCGACTATCTGCGGTACTTCCGCGCGGGACTGACGGTGGCGGTGAAGCCCATCCGGTTGAAAAGCGGGAACCACGCCTATCTGCACGACTGCTGCAATCTGGCGGTGAAGCGCGATCTGACCATCGAGCGGCTGGAAAAACGGGTTCCTCCGGAGCCGCGCGGGTATCGCGAGTATGCGGATTTCCTGGAGAGAACCGCGCAACAAGTCACGGCCAATGCGATGGACCCGGCGAGAGAGCACGTCTTCCGGCCGGTGGCTGCCATTTCTCGTGGTTACGATAGCGTGGCGGTGGCGGCGGTGGCGAGCCGCGCCCACTGCAAACGGGCGGTGACATTCCGGCATAGTAGCGAGGAGGAGTTCGAGGATAGCGGCGCGGAGATTGCCACGGTGCTGGGCATGGGGGTGAAGGAGTACAACAGGAGCGACTATGCACGGGCCGGGGGATTACCGGAGGTGGAGTTCTATCCGTATACGCGGCTGGCCTCGAAGGCCTACCGGGTTTTCGAGGAGGAGTTGACGGGCTCGCTGTTCATCAACGGCCAGGCTGGAGAGGACTTTTGGTGCACGAGTTGGGAAAGCGGACTGCCACTGCTACAGGAACCCGGAGCAACGACGATGGCCGGCTCGAATATGACTGAGTTCCGGTTGCGCGTGGGAACGATTTTCTTCCCGCTTCCCGTTTGCGGAGCGATCCACGCTCCCGCGCTGTCGCGGATCGGGCGGTCGAAGGAGATGGCGGCGTGGTCCATCGGAGGATCGTACGACCGTCCGATTCCACGGCGGCTGGCGGAAGAACGGGGCGTGCCACGGCACTTGTTCGGGCAGCGCAAAGTGGGCGGGGGACCCGAGATGGGCCCGGTCGGACTATGCCCGGAGAGCGAGGCGGATTTCCGAAAGTTCTACGCACAGTTCGCCGGAGGCAAGGTATCAAGGGAGAAGGATATTCCCCAGGCCGTCCTCAAGAGACGCCGGCGCTGGGCGCAGCCGCTGCGCCGCATTATTTTCTCCAGCACGCGGCTCAATCGCCTGTTCCGCCGGTTCCTGGGCGACCGGTTGGATTCGCGCTGGGGATCGCTGTCGCTATACACGCTGCACTGGAGTTTCCACCGGCTCAAGGAACGGTACGAGACGCAGTTGGCGGGACAAAACTAGGGACGGGGGAGAGGGCTTCCGAGTGTACATGCTCGGAGAGGCGTTCGAGTTGGATGCCAACCTGTGGATGCGGCGCTGGCGCGGCAGGCTGGGCCTCGGTCAGCCCCTTCGAGTCGAGCCACAAGTAATACCCCAGCCATGAGGCAATGGCCAGTAATACCCTCAGATGGCCGGTAGTGAACGCATCGCGCTCCCGGCTATAGAGCGTCAGTACGGCCGAAGCGCCAAACTCTGAGTCGAGGGCGACGGCGAGACCTGCCTGGAGGTCGAACCCGGGTGGCGCAGCGCCGGAGAAGCCAAACTCGGTAAGGGCGCTGCCGTTAAGCAGCGGCCGTCCGTTAGCCGCCACCCACCCGGATACCCCAGTGCCGAGCGGGATCGTCAAGTTCGAGAGCAGCTCTTCACTGCTTCCTCGGGCGTGAACGCAGTGTAGAATCTCATCCGTCTTCTTGTAGAGCGCCAGGCAGTCGAAGGGGATCAAGCCCTGGAGCGAAGCGCTGACGGCGGATAGAGTCTGCTCGATCGACGCTCGGCGGCTGATCTCGGCTTGGATCCCTCGAATCACGGGAATCTCCGAGGCCGCATTGTCACGAAGGACGTCCGAAACGCGGCCTGTACCATCCCAGCCGGTGGCGTAGCCCGCGTCCGGCGCCAATCCGCGGCCAACCTTCAGTTCCGTGGAAAGAACGACATTGACTCCCGCGGCCGTCTGCCGGGCCAACTGCTCCAGTTCGCGGTAGCGCTTATCGAGAGCCTCCACAACCCGGGGATCGAAACTCTTGCCGGACTCGGCGCGAACTATGCCCATTGCCTTATCAAGCGGCATTGCTTTCCGGTACTGCCGGTCGCTGGCCAGGGCATCCAGACAATCCACGGCGGTAAGAATTCTGGCCCCGAGCGGGATTTCCTCCCCTTTCAACCCGTCGGGATATCCCGTTCCGTCCCACTTCTCGTGGTGGGCTCGGACCAGTGGGGCCACCGGGAAAGGAAACTGGACGCTTTCCACAATCTCTGCTCCGACCACAGGGTGGATCTTCATCTTTCCGAACTCTTCGGGCGTCAGTTTGGCCGGTTTGGAAATGATGTGTTCGGGAACGGCGATCTTGCCGACGTCGTGGAGGATAGCGGCGGCCCGCAGCGCCTCCATGTCGTCCGGAGACAGATGAAAGTCCTTACCCAACTCGATGGCGTAAGTCTGTACGCGGTGCAGGTGTTCGCCTGTGGTGTGATCCTTGGCTTCGATCGCCAAAGCCAGAGCGCGGATGGTGCGCAGGTGGAGGTTCGCGGTTTCCTCAGCGTGCCGCCGCTCAGCCTCCACACGCTCCATGGCCCGGTTCAGGCCTTCGATGTGGATTTGGAACGTCCGGTAGACAAGGTAGGCCGCCGGAACAACCAGTAGGACGATCTCGAGACCGAAGGCCCTTTGGAGCGCTTCGATCGTCACTACGATGGACGCCCCTAGAACATAGTGGGGGAGGGTCCAAAGATAGGAACCGCGCCACACGCTCCAGGCAGACCGCGATTCCGTGAGCGCGATGATCGTCGCGACGAAGCCCGTGTTCACGAGAAAGTAGGCCGTCGACGCGAGCAGGATACGGATCATTTCGCTGTGAATGAGCCACTGGACCACACTTCCGGTAAAGACCACCTTGCCTGCCCACACGGAAAGGGAGATGAGGCTCAAGTTGAACAGCACCTGGACCGGATGGGGCTTCCTCTGGCAGTGCCAGTAGGACTGAAGCAGCGCGGAGGTACAACCCATAAGGATCGTCTCGCCCAGCCCCAGCCGCGCGATTCCCCAGATGAGGAAGACATAGCTTAAGGAGAGATTACCTTGCACTCGCGGAAGAACAACCCGGAACAGACTGGTTCCAACACACAGTACAAAGAAGATGGCGAACGTGCCGATGCCGGATGACGTCCAGTGGAAGGCGCCATGCACGGCTGCCGCTGTCCCAAGCGCCAGTACTATGCTGATGAATGCGCACGCCCTGGATGACATCTGGACTACGGCTTCCCTTCCCGAGGGCTCCGCGTACTCTCCTTCCTGCTCGGATTATCGGAACTAAGGCGTCAAAACATTAGGCGGAGGGGGCCAGGGCAGTTGGGACCCACTGGGTTCAGGCGATTTTCAGGGTGGATCGGGAATTTCCCCTATGTCGACGCGTACCAAAGTCCCATCCCAAAACAGATCTTTCTTCCTATCGATACGGTAGGGTCCCTCCCCTACGATTGCTTCAGAACCAACAGGTTCCAGTTTTAGGAAAAAAGGAATAGAGAAAGTGCTTACGTCGCTGATCCGTCACGTTCTCTGCCTGATCTCGCTGGCGGTATTACTAATGGTAACCGCCTCGGCGCCGGCTCAACAGAACAACAAAGAAGCAACCGTGCGCAACCATAACCAAAGCGCGCTCGTTCTGTTTGACCAGCTGCGGGCTGCTTCACCTGACCAGGTCACCAGTTTCCAGTCTCAACTCGTGGATGTCTTGCGCGAGCGGCAGGCCTCCTTGGCGGAGTTGATCGAAGACAACCCGGGCGCCGCGCTGCGGCTCGTGTTCTCTCCGGACTTGCTGGCGAACATCCGGTCGGCGATGCCACCCAATAGAGACTATCTGGAGAAGCCAGGCCGCTGGTCGGGCACTTTGGAGGCGCTCGTGGCTGACGACCTCAAGACCAAAACGGCGAAGCATGTCTTCCGCCTGAAGAGTTCGGACAGATCACGTACGATCCACCTCGCTGGACCTGAGCCGGAATGGACTAGTGGCGTGCGAGTCACCGTGAGCGGCGTGGAGGCAGACGGCGCGGTGGCGGCGCAAACCGCGGAGGTTGCTCCGCAGAACACGGGTGGACCGGTGGGAATGGCGTGCGGCAATACCGGCGCTCAGAACACAGCCACCATTCTTGTGAATCTGCCTAACTACACGCTGGATGCCGGGGTCGACGCGGAACATCTCAAAGGCGTGATGTGGGGCAACTCGTATTCGTCAAAGCAGAGCACTCCGAACTGGTCGGTGGACGATTTCTGGCAGCAAAACTCCGACGGACTCGCTTCCATGCCCTATACGGGTGGTAAAGTCGTCGGCCCGTATCTGCTGGCCGGCAATTTCAACACTGATGGGACGGGCGCCGCATACTGCGACTATCAGGGACTCGTGCAGGCCGCCATGAATGCGGCCGACACGGATGTGAACTTTCAGAACTTCAATCGGGTTGTAGTCGTTTTTCCCTATAACGGAAGCTGCTCCTGGTCGGGGCTGAGCAGCCTGGGCTGCTGGACTAACTCGACGGGCGGCGATGGGAACTTCACATCGTCGGTGAGTTGGCTCCGTTCAGACCAGATCAAGACACGGCAGACGGGCGTGCAACTGGCCACGCACGAGTTGGGCCACGGCTTGGGTATCAACCACTCGAGCAGCCGCAATTTTAGTGGCAACCCACGTCCCCCGCTGGGCGGGTTGGGCGTACTCGGCACAGTGGATGAGTACGGGGACAGCTTCTCAACGATGGGGTCGTGGAACTTCGGTTTCTATGCCACGCCGCATGCCCAGAAGGTCCTGGGCTGGCTGCCCGATGGGACCTACCAGGTTGTTAGCGCTACCGGGCAGTATCAGGTGGAAGCCTACGAGACGCGCAACGCCGGCTCGCAAGTGAAAGCCCTTAAAATTGTGCGCGACGCCGGCACCGGGGCCCATCTGTGGCTCGAGTACCGCAGCAACAGCGGCATCTACGACGGAAACATCGGGTCGCAGGCTTGGTCGGGCGCGCTCCTCCACTACGAAGACTCGTTCACGGGAACGCGCAGCCATCTACTGGACTTCACTTCATCGACGACCACCTTCACGGATCCGGCGCTGGCCGTCGGCGAAACCTGGACCGATCCTTACACCAACCTTAGTGTCACGGTAAACAGCATTTCGGGTACGAAACTCAACGTCACCGTGGCGTATGGCGCGGCTCCCTGCACACTGGCAAACCCGACCGTGACGCTGTCGCCCTCAACCATCACGGTGAATCCGAGCAGCAACGCAGTGTTCAGCGTCACGGTGAAAAACAACGACTCATCGGTATGCTCAGCGGCCACTTTCGGACTGATGTCAGCGCAGGGCTCCGGCTTTACGGGCACCCTGTCGCCCACATCGCTGACGCTGGCGCCCGGCGCGACGGGCACGGTCACACTCACCGAGAAATCGGGCACCACAACCGGCAACTTCCCCGTGACGGTTCAGGCCACCAACAACGCCAACATCGTCTACAGCGGGTCGGGGAGCGCCACAGTCTCAGTGGTGTCGACCTGCATTCGGGCCAACCCGATGGTGACGCTAACGCCGGGGAGCGCGTCTATCGCGCCGGCAGCGCTGAAGACCTTGACGTTGGCGGTGAAAAACATGAACTCTTCGCTTTGCGGAAGCTCCACCTTTACACTGCTGGCTCCCAGCCCGGCGGGCTTGACCACCAAGCTCTCGAAAACGTCGCTCTCGGTGGGCGCGGGCGCGACGGTTTCGACGACGCTGACAGTAACGGCGGGGTCGACGGCGGGGACCTATACGGCGACGGTGAAGGCGACGGACGGGGCGGCCACAACCAACTTCGGCACTGGCGCGGCGACGATTACCGTCGCACCCTGCACGCTCGCCAACCCGACCGTGACGTTGACGCAGAGCAGCCAGTCGATAAACACGAGCGGATCGGCTGTCTACGACTTCTCGGTGAAGAACAACAACTCGGCGTCGTGCGCCAACGCCACCTATGCCCTCACGGCCGTGGCGTCTCCCACGGGGCTGACGGCCACTTTGTCCCCGACGTCGCTGGCACTCGCCAGCGGGGCTGTGGGTTCCGCGAAGTTGACAGAAAAAGCAGGCACAACGGCCGGCAACTACACGATTACATTGACCGCCAAAAACTCCGCGGCCACGACCTCTTTGGGCACGGCCAGCGCGACTTTGTCGGTGATGAAGATCAACGTAGTGGTCACGTCGGACCAGACCAGTTATGTTCGCGGCAACATCGTCAAGCTAACGACGACGGTTGGCGGTGCGACCCCTGTGTCGGGCGCTTCCGTCACGATGACGATGCTGAAGGCTAACGCTACCAAGCTTACTTACACAGCCACAACGAACTCAGCCGGCCAGGTGACTTGGAATTATACGCTGCCAGCCACTGATCCTACAGGGACATACTCGGTCAGCGCGGCATCGACGTTCAATCGAGTCACGACCAGCAGTACAACACCCGCGACGTTCACGGTAGCGCCATGACCCGGCGGATGCAAATGAGAAGAACGGATGAAGGAGCCAATTTTATGAAACTGATTCGTCTGGGAGTTGTACTCCTCACAACGATTTCAGCAGCGATTGCGGGCCACCCCAAGATCGCGAAGGACTTGGAGAAGGCCGACGGCAAGAGCACGGTGGACGTCATCATCCGGTACCGGGTCATGCCGGGCGACCGTCAAAGGCAGAAGGTCGTGGAGAAGGGCGGGACAGCGAAACTTTCCTTGGACGTCATCAAGGGCGCCGCCTACTCGGTACCTGTCGACCAACTGGTCGGACTAGCTGACGACCCGGATGTCGCCTACATCTCGCGAGACCATGATCTCCAGCCCTCTCTCGATTACGCTGTCCCCACGGTGGGTG
>JAEUQD010000418.1 GCA_016789925.1 Bryobacterales bacterium
GAAGGCGGATTCGTAGCAGATAAAAGGACCCAGGGCATGCGCCCCGGCGGGCATCACCACCAGTTTCTCGCCCGGCACGAAATCGCCGGCCTCCTGCGTGATGCGGTTGACGAACGTGAAGGGCCACGGCACGAACTCCCCAAAGGGAACGAGAAACATCTTGTCGTATCGGGCCACTTGTTCGCCTTTCGGGTTCAGCAGGCGGGAGGCGTTCGAGGGCCGTTCCGTCGGGCCGAACGCAACATCGCCAAACAGGAAGTAGAGGCCCGTATCGCGGGCCAGCCGCTGTGCCTTCTCGCGGAAAGCGACGTCGTGTTCGTAGTAGAGAGGAGCGGGCGATTCGGGCCAGAGGAGCAGCCGCGCGTTCGGCTCGGCCGCGGCGGCCTCAAACGACAATACGGCCATCCGATTGATCAGTTCCTGGCCCATGTCCGGGGTCCAGCGCGGCGCGTCCTGCGGGACGTTCGGTTGCACAGTGATGGCCGTTTCGCGCCCTTTTTCAAACGGCGGCAACGCGGGCAGGAGGAAGAGTAACACCAGGGAAAGCAGCGGAAGCAGGTGTTTGCGGGGACGGCGCAAGACGATCAGAGCGATGGCCCCTGCCATCATCGCGAACACGAACGACAGTCCGTAAACCCCCAGAAAAGGGGCCAGCCGCATAGGGATTCCCATGTCCACGCCGGCGTTGCCCAACGTGAGCCAGGCAAATCCGAGCGGCCCATGCGTTCGTTCCAGCCCCACCCACAACGCCGCGACTCCAATCGTCGCCCACCACGGACGCAATAAGAATCCGGCCAAAGTCGCGAACACGGCCATGTGGAGCCCTTTGGCCAGGCAGAAGAGCAGGAACGTCGCCCAGCCGCCCCATTCCCCCATGCCGCCATGCTTGGCGAGCACAAACTGGATCCAGTAACAGATGCCGAACCAATAGACGATGCCGGTGAGTTCTCCGAGGAGGAACCGGGCCTTCCAACTCCGTTCGCGGGCAATGCCCACCAGCAGGGGAGCCAGCGCGACGGGCGCCAGCCATGGCAGGTTTAACCCAGGGTGGAGCGCCACCATGAGGAACGCCGAGGCCAAGCCCAGTAGAAGGTTCAACCCGCGACCTCGCCGGCTTCCGCGCTCACCCGGTCCGCCATGTAGGAACTGCGAACGAACGGCCCGCTGAACACCATCCGGAACCCGATCGAAAGCCCGTAATCCCGGTAACTGTCAAACTCCTCCGGGGTGACATACTTCAGAACAGGTAGGTTGCGCCGCGTGGGTTGAAGGTACTGCCCGATGGTTGCCACATCGGTCTCCCCCTGCTGGCGAAGGTCCGAGAGTAACCGCCGCACTTCGTCCGCAGTCTCGCCCAAACCAACCATCAGACCGGACTTGGTGAGGACATCCGGACGATACTGTTTGGCGAAGCGCAGTACATCGAGCGACTGGCGATAGTCCGCCTGGGGGCGCACGCGGCGATACAGGCGGCTGACGGTCTCCATGTTGTGGTTGAAGACGTGCGGACCCGCGTCCAGCACGCGGCGGACTGCCTCCATGTCTCCGCAAAAATCCGGTGTCAGAACCTCGATTTGCGCGCCGGGAAGAGCGCGTCTGACCGCGGCGACGGTCTCGGCGAAGTGATGGGACCCGCCGTCGGGAAGGTCATCCCGGTTCACGCTCGTAATCACGACATAGCGCAAGCGCATTTCGGCAGCCATGCGCGCCACATTGAGCGGTTCGGACGCGTCCAACAGGAACTCCTGTTTCTCGGCCGACCCTTTGGGAACCGAGCAGAAGCCGCAGCCCCGGGTACAGAGGTTGCCCAGAATCATGAAGGTGGCCTGGCCGCGGTGGAAGCACTCGTGGATGTTGGGGCACCGTGCGGACTCGCAAACGGTGTGTAGTTGGAGCGACCGTAGGTCGCGCTTGAGGGCAGTGACACTTTCCGGATGGGTGGCCGGCTTACGCAACCACTCCGGCAGACGGCCTCGTAGGGCCTTTCCTGCCGGAGCGATGGCGTTCTCAATCTGGACGAGCGGCGTCATCCAACCGCTAAATCTTCCGGGCGATCGGGCGGAAATCCGAGAGCTTTTCCTTCGCCTCGTTCATCGCGGCGGAGTCCTTGAACGGACCAACGAGAACTCGAACCAAGGCCTTTTCAGGCACGGCTTCGGTGGCCGTCGAAAAGCCACGCTTCACCAAGACGTCCCTGAGGATATCGGCATCCTTATCGCGGACGGCGGCAACCTGCAAGTAGAAATTACCCTTCACGAGCGATTGCGCGGCGGCCACCGGTGGTGGCGGGGGTGGTGTTTCGCGCTTGGGAGGCTCAACCTTCGGCGGTTCGGCCTTGGCCACTTCCGTCTTGACGGGCTCCGGCTTGGGAGCGGGCTTTGCGGTTTCCCTGGGCGGCGGCACTACGGCCGGATCCGGCGTCTGGCCCACAGGCGAGGGCTTGGTCACGTCGGGCAGGGCCGGCGTGCTGGCAGTTGGGGGATCGACAGTGAGAGTGCCGCTCCCGGACCGGGACGCGGCCATTTGCGGCCCACCGGGAGCCGTATTCCGCCCAACGATGTATCCCATCGAGAAGAACACGCCCAATAACAGGACGATCAAGAAGAATACGCTCAGCAACTGCTTGTTGCCGAGCACCAGTTCAAATTCACCCTCTTCGTTGGTGGGCATGGTTGCGTGCTCCCTTTCCGCGGATCCTCCCAAAACTGGATCAAAGTGCTTGCTAGACATGAGCATACTTCCATCGACAGCCTAAATACAACTCTTTATACCCCTTTCAGGGTTTACGCGTAGTAAACCATGCCGCTACCAGTTGCGTTTGGCCCAGAATCCACGCCAAGCGGCTGAGGTCAGGACGACCGTGATCCAGGCGAGTCCGAGAGAGAGGGGCAGGGCGAGGTACCAGCGAACGCGTTCGGACTCGGCTACGCCCCACCGGCAGGCCGCGGCCGAGAGTGCGAGCCCGGCCAGCAATCCGGGAGGAAGGGGGCCGCGCCAGACGACCTCCACGCCGAACAGGAGCACAGCCACAGCGAGGAGAATCCAGCCGAAAGGGGTCGCATCCATCGATCCAAAGCGGACGGCGGAGAGCACCACCAGAACGCCGCCCAGAGCGCCGGGGAGGATCGTTCCCGGGCGGGAGAGTTCCCAGTAACAGAGGAGGAGTCCGGCGACCAGCAGGGCAAAGGAGGCGGTTGAATCGAGCCACCCGATCTGGTCGATTCGCATCACGCCTCAATGATAGAGGGTCCGGGTCAGAAGCGGGTAAGGACCTCGAGGTAGGCGAACATGCCCGTGGAACCCTTCGGGTAGATCGCCCGGATGACGGAATGGCCGGCGGCGTAACCGAGGTAGCCCGAGAGGGTGAGATGCGGGTTGACCGTGTAATCCGCCGATAGGTCATACAGGTTCGCCAGACCCCTGCCGCCGTTGGACGGCCGGCCGACGTAGCCGAACGACCAGGGCTGGAAAGCGCCGCCGCCCAGGAGCCATTGGTCGTTCCGCGCCGCCAGCCGCAGGGCATGAAACTCGCTGCGCAGGACCCACTGCTTGCCGGGGCGGATGGCGACACTGGCGTGCCGGTCTTCGTTGTTCATGAGGTTAAAGAACGGAAACCGCGCGAAGGGCCGCGGCGTGGGCAGAACCTCGAAGAAGGTGTTGTGCCGGCCGTCAGTGGGGTTGTTGTCCCCGGAGCCGTAGAAGTAGCCGCCGCGGATCCAGGGCCGGAGTTTCTTCCAGATGGGCGGCTGATAGCCAGCCTCCAGAGCCACCGCTCCGGCGCGGTGATCCTGCCGGCCCCACGATCCGGCCTGGAGCACGCCCCATGCGAGCAGGTCCACTGGCCCGGTGGTCCGCATCCAATGGCCGCCGAAGGTTCCGATCCTAAGGTTGCCGAAATCGCCCTGCCGCAGGGCGAGCGGCCGGTTATCGGTCTTGAGCACGTCGCGCCAATCCTGGTAGTAGAGCGCGAGTAACCGCCAGTCGGTGTGCTGCTTGATGCGGCCGTTAAGGGATGCGTAGACGAAGCCGGTCTGCAGCCAGCCCCAACCGTCGGTCTGGAAGACACCGCGGGTGGGGGTTGCGGCCACGACCGTCAGATTCAGAGTCTGACCGTTGCGGGCGTAGTGGAGCCCGTCGAAGCTCCTGCCGACGTGGGTGAATCCGAACGGGCCGATTAAGCGCTGGGCCACGCGGTCGCGCTTGACCGCGGCCAGAGTTGGGTTGGCGGGCGTCGTCTCGGCTCCATCGCTGAACTCGAAGCGCCCGGCGCGCAGGCTGCCCTGTTCGTCGCCGAACAAACCCTTCCAGCGAATGAACCCCTGTTTGAGGAACACCATGCCGCTGTTGCGTGAATTCCCGTTGGCCTGGTAGTAGTTGCCGCCCATTCCCAACTGGCCTTGGGGCGCGCCGACGACCGCGCGGTCAGGCAGACCGAGCAAGATGGGGGCCATCAGTTCCACCATCCATTCGCGCGTCTTGCCGGCTTGCCCGATGCTCAACCGCACTCCGGTGCCTGAAAAGGCATAGGTTCCGTCGCCGAGGCCGGAGTCGAACCAGTCCCACGACTCCAGACGGCTGCGCACGCTGCCGTGGACCGACAGGCCGGTCTGCGCGGCGGCGAGGGCGGCCAGGGAGAAGAGGACGAGCAGGCGCATTTGGTTTCCATCGTAGGGGCTGACTTGCGCGTGGGCAGTGACCTATGTCACGATGAACCCCGATGAGCGACGACGTATTGCGAGCCGAACTGGAAAAACTCAAGGCAGAAAACGAGGCACTCAAAGCTTCGCGGCGTGGAACCGCCGGAATGTCCTTTAAAGTCAGTGAGAAAGGGGCTGTTTCCATCTATGGACTCGGCCGTTTCCCTGTCACTCTTTATAAGGAGCAGTGGGAGAAACTGCTGGCCGCGGCCAACGAGATTCGCGCCTTTATCGCGGAGAATGACGCGCAACTAAAGAAGAAGGAAAGCGGCGAGCCGAAGGCTTAGGCGCGGGCGATTGCCTCAACGGTGGACTCCAGCCGGTCCAGGGCACCGGCGAAGAAGTGATTTGCCGCCTCGATGAGGTGGGCGGACTTGGGCTCCGGCAGTGTCGCGTAACGGGCCTGGAATTCCGGCAAGGGACAGTATTCATCGCGAGTGGACAGGATAAAGTCCCTGGATACAGCTAGTTGTGGGAATGTCTCGGTCTCGAAATAGCGGGCTGGGAAGCCCACGGCGATCGCGTGCCGGGGCTCGATTTCAGCGGCGAGGCGGAGGGCAATGCGGGACCCGAATGAGAAGCCGGCCACGGAGACAGGCAGGGCAGGGTACCGGTCGCGCAGTAACTGGAGAGCGGCGCGGGCATCGTCGATTTCTCCGATTCCTTTGTCGTAGCGGCCCTCGGACAGGTTGACACCCCGGTAATTGAAGCGGAGGACGACGGCCCCCTGACGGCGAAGTGCACGGGCGATGCGGTAGACGACCTTGTTGTGCATGGTCCCGCCATGCTGGGGATGGGGATGGCAGACGAGCGCCGCCTGAATGGGGTCCGCGATGTCGGGTTCCTCCAAAAGAGCTTCCAACTTGCCGGCCGGACCGGGAACAAAGAGCGACTCAATCTTGCGTGGCATTAGGGGACCGGGTTTTCCAGGAGTTCGCTGACGGCTCCGTCGACCTCTTCGACGCGAATCCGGAAGCGCTGCCTTGCCTTGAGAGTGGCTTCGGGAACCTCAAAGCGGGCCATCACCATCTTGTCGAGCGACTGCTTGGGGAGGACTTTCTCACGGATCACAAGCGAGTCATTGTACTTCTGTCCCAAGACGGGGTAGTAGGTCAAGTAGCGAGCGGCGTCGGAGTCGGCAATCACGGCGCCATCGGTGGTCTTGCCGTCTTTGCCGACGAGGGTGACGTCGATCTTGCGGACGACAAAGGGGTAGTCGGCGGGGTTGACGAAACGAAAATCGAGAATGACCACCGACGCCTGGTCCTCGGCCGAGTGCGTCCGGACCTTTTGCACCTCGCCCTTGATTTCGATATGAGCGCCCCGGTTGGCATAGAAGAGCAGCCCGACCAGCGCGCCGACGACGAGCAATCCAAGGAGCGGAAAGAGGATGCGTGAGGGCATTACTCACAGAGTAGCGGACGGAGAGACAGGTGTCGCTGGGTACATGGTGGCGGGGATGAGTTCGACCTGCCTTTGGGAGCTACTTTCGCCTTTTCGACGCTACCGTTTGGTGCCTGGGTCGCGCTGTTCGAGGATCCGTTTCAACAAATCAGGGTTGTTTCGGAGTTCTTCGAGGAGAAATGCGTCGAACTCTTCCACATTGGACTGCTGGCGGGCATTTCGTTTCGCATCCCGTTGAGCGCGTTGGATGATTGTGAGGTCGTGAAGCGCGCCGAGGGGGGCTTGCAGGTCGTTGAAGTGGATATCGGAGGTCAATTGGAGGCGCTGGAGGCGTTCCAGTTCGCGGATGTTGACGCGATAGGAGCCTTCGAAGCGGGCGTAGTAGCGCTGGTAGAGCGCGGCCTGCTTTTCGGTGTCGGGATGGTTGAGGGGGTCCTCGCCGAGGGATTGATCGAGCAGGGCGTTTTCGAGTTTGAGGACGCGCTGCATGTTCCAGGCGGAGAT
>JAEUQD010000423.1 GCA_016789925.1 Bryobacterales bacterium
GCACGCGCGGCCAGTTCTACGGCCAGCTTCGAAAGGGTAGTGCTTTTGCCCGAACCAGGATCGCCGAGCAGCGCCGCGCGCTTCACCTCGCCAAACGCGGTCAGGATATTGTCGTAGTCTCGAAGCTCCGGCTTTTCGGCCCGCTCACACGTCACGGAACGGTGCCGCAGCAGCGCCAGATCGGGATCCCCCTTCCACGGACGAAGCAACGAATCTTTGCTGTGCTTGCGTCTCTCGCCAATGCCCTGCAGCGGCGAGTACAACCGCGCCTTGTCCTCCAGTTCCTCAATCAACCGCCGCAGATACCGCAGTTCCTCGCCCCGCGTCGGTGGCACCGCCGCCAGTTTCTCATTCCCCGGAACAAACTCGCGCGCCGCAATCACCAGATCATCGAGAAAGCCCTCTCGCTTCGCCGCGGTAAGCAGCTCAAAAACAACCTGTGGCTTATCTCCTCGCGCCGCATGATTGTACAAATCACGCCCCAGCTTCAGCGCCACCATCCGCTCCAGCGACTCCAACGTGAAAGCCGCGCACAAAGCCTGATGGATCGGTTCCAGCGGTTCCGCGCGCGGCGCCATCCCAGTTACTGTACCGCAAGCCGCCCAATTCAAACTATTGGTTAACATCCCTGCCTAAGTCAATTTGCCCCGGTTGACCACTATGCATGTTCGATGCATACTAATGCATATGCGAACCACATTGATCATCGACGACGACCTGCTCCTGCGCGCCAGAGAACTCACTGGTATCCAGGAGAAGACCGCTTTGGTTCGCGCCGGACTGGAAGCTTTGATTGCCCGGGAAGCCGGCAAACGACTCGCCGCGCTTGGCGGCACACAACCGAAGATGCCGAACATCCCGCGACGGCGATCTGCCTGATGGTGTTAGCCGACACGTCCGTCTGGATCGAGCACTTCCGTCACCGCGAGCCGGCCTTGGTGGACCTTCTGTCGGAGGGACTCGTGTTGATCCATCCTTTTGTTTCCGGCGAACTGGCGTGTGGCAACCTGAAAGGCCGCGCAGCCATCCTGTCCGATCTGCATGCACTGCCTCCGGCCAAGCTGGCATCTAACGCGGAAGTGTTGCAGCTGATCGAAGATCGGCGGCTCTGGGGACGAGAATTGGGATGGATTGACGCTCACCTCCTCGCCTCAGCATTGCTGTCGAATTGCCGGTTTTGGACACTTGACATCCGGCTCGCCAAGGCGGCCGCGGAACTCGGGCTGGTCTAGAGAGTGGGGAAAAACGGGCAGTATCTGCTATACTCATTGATTGCATGAAAGCCGCTATCCATCCCGCCTATAACGAGCTCAATGTAGTGTGCGCCTGCGGGAACACCTTCAAGACGCGTTCCACCCACAAGGGCGATATCCGCGTGGAAATCTGCTCCAACTGCCATCCCTTCTTTACGGGCCGCCAGAAGCTGATCGACACCGAAGGCCGTGTGGACCGCTTCCAGAAGCGCTACCAGCGCGCCGCTGCCCTGAAAGCCCAGAAGCAGGCGTAACCTCTTCATTGCCGTGCGGTTGCTGGCTGTACTTGTTGGCGTGACAAGCTGCCTCGGCGCCGCTGAGTGGCAACCCCTGTTCAACGGGAAAGACCTCTCCGGGTGGACTATGGTCGGCCCGGGGCGTTTTGTAGTGGAGGACGGAGCACTCAAGACCGAAGGTGGCATGGGCCTCCTCTACTACGACCGCGCGCAGTTTGGAAACTGCACGCTGCGCGTGGTTTTCAAGGTCGGAACGGGACGGGGAAACTCCGGCGTCTTCATCCGGCTCCCGGAAAAGCCCAAAGATCCCTGGTACGCAGTCCACAACGGTTACGAGGTGCAGATCGAGGCCTCCGGAGACGAATGGCACGCCACCGGCTCGCTCTATTCCCTGGCCCAAACCAAGTTGGGCCTCCAGAAACCGGCTGGTGAATGGAACACCATGGAGATTGAACTGCGCGGGCAGACCACGGTTGTTCGCCTCAACGGCGTCACGGTTAACGAGTTCCGCGGCGATCAACCGGTGCCGGAACGGAAGCACTGGTTCGAACCAGTCCGCGGTCCCCGGCCCGATTCCGGCTACATCGGCTTACAGAATCACGACAATGACTCCGTGATCTACTTCCGCGAGGTGTCCGTGCGCCCGTCGGGCAACTAAGCGCCGGTATCGGCGAATTGCGGAAACCCCGGAAACCACCGGCTCAACAGCTCAAATCGCCGCTTCACCGCCGCCTCAGGCAGAAAATCTTCCCCTTCAGTGAACTCGATGTCGTGCCACAGGCTGTGCACGTACTCGGCGATGGAGGCCGCAAACGACGCGGCCGCATACGCTTCCAGCGCATCCGGATTGGACGGTCGGGTCTTCAAATATTGCTTGGCTTCCAGCGCGGCTTCGTCCAACTCGCCCCCAATGCCGCCGTCCGTTTCGTCCAGCAGCAAGCACAGCCACTCCCGGCGTTGCTCCTCCTCGGTCCGTTCCCACAGCGCCTGCCCCACACAGGTGAGAAACTCCATCGCGAGGTCGTGCGGTTCGATGTCTTCGGTGGCCAATTCGACGAAGAGTCCGGTGGCGGACTGCGTCCACCGCGACAACGCGTCCGGGTCGTCCAGAGAAGGCTCGGCGGTAAACCGGATGGGTCCTGTCAGTTGCGACACCCGCGGCGGTATGCAGGCAAGAGCAGAGTCCAGATCGTCGCGGTCCATTCCAATGTCAGTGTACGCTACCGGCCCGGCGCGGCTACACGATGTCCGTCAGTTTCCGCTCAAAAGTGGGAAATCCGCTGAGATTGGCGTCAAACAGCTCGTCGGCGATGGTTGTGTAGAGATCTCCGAGTGTCCCGGTGATGTGGGAATGGAGACCGGTTTTCATCCCCTTCACATGTCCGGCCAGGATCAACGCCAGGTTGTTGTTCTTGTGTGAATTGGCTTCGGCGTGTTCATGGGCGAACAGCAGGACGGTATTGTCCAGCAGCGTTCCCGCGCCTTCCGGTACGGCTTTGAGCCGGCCCACGAGATAGGCGAACTCTTCCACGTGCCACTTACAGATGTCCCGCAAGATACGCACACCACGCGGCGTGTCAGCGCCGTTGTGCGTGTATTCATGATGCCGTTGCGCCGTGTGGCCAAGCCACGGAAACCGGGAAAGTCCCTGGCACTTGGTCAGCATATAGGAAGCCACGCGCGTCTGCCCCGAAGCGAACGCGTGGACCAGCAGGTCGCTTTGCAGTTTGGCGATCCGCGGCCAGTCCCGCAGATCTCCGCCTTCGGCCGGACGCTCCACCAGCGTACGGTACTCCGGCGGCAGACTGGCGATGGAGTGCTCCAGTTCGCGAACGGAAGTGAGGTATTCGTCCAGGCGCGCCTTGTCCGCCGAACCCAACCGCGACTGCACTGTCCTGGCTTCGTCTTGAACGGAGTCCAGAATGCTCTGCTGGCGCTTGACCCACGACGGGTCTTTCACCCCGAACAACCGGTCGAACATCTGGTGAGGGAGCATCTCGGGCGGCAAGGGACGGTCACGGTCGGCCCAACTCAGATTCGACTGGATGGCCTCGCCAAAGGATTCCTGGGAAACGCCCACCTGGAGCGAACGGAACCGCGAAGCTGTTCCGATCTTCTGAGCAACCACCTGATCGATCGACGGCCCGCCGGCCCCGCGCCCGGTAAACGTCTTGCAGGAAACCAATGCGCTCATCGACGGGTAATGGCTGTTGCCCGGTCCAGGCAACCGCGCCGCCGCCGAATCCAAACCCGTAATGACGTGAATGTCCCGGCGCAGCCCCGCCAGCGGCGACAGGCAGGGCGTGAATTCGAAATCGGCCCCGGTGGTCCGCGGAACCCAGTATTTCTCCGGAATGCCATTGCCGTTGAACCAGAACACAAACCGGGACGGGATCGCGGCTTCGGCGGCGTACGCCGTACCGTTGGAATTGAACATGGCGGCCAGCGGCGGCAGGCCCACTCGAATCGTGGTGCCGGCCAAACCTAGGCCGCGCAGGAAGTAGCGCCTGCTCAGGGGTCTGATACGCATAGTCACTCGCTTGCCCGAAACGTTTCCGACGTGGTTAACGCCATTATAAGCTCGCGAAACCGAAACCCGGAAGACCGGAACCGGTCCAGCGCCGCGTCAATCACCGCGGCGTCGTCCGGCTTCTCCGGCCGTCCGGTCGCATATCGGAACAACTGCTTGACGATGCACTTCTGGCAGGTGGCCTCGTTGGCCAGCAGTTCGCCCAACTGGCGGGGTGAGGCGAACTCGGAACCGGTGATTCCGCGGATCTGCCCCTGAGGAATCACCTCCAGCCAGTACTCGGTGGGCTGCGTCTTGCGTCGTGTCTTCGTCTCGTCGAAAGTCGGATAGATCACGACCCGTTCTTTTTCGCGGAACCGCCCGATGGCGTCAAACTGCTCCAGCCCGAAGCCGATCGGGTCCACCAGCGAATGACAGCCCGAACAGGTTGCGCTCGACAGGTGGACCTTTTCCAGGCGGTCGCGTGTGGAGAGCGGCCGTTCATCCGTCACCGGCGGCAGCGTGGCATTAAGTCCCGGTGGCGGTGGCGGCACAATCTGACAGAGAAAGTGTTCGCGGATAAAGATGCCGCGTTCGGTAGGGGAGGTATCGCTGGGCTTCGAGGTGAGCGTGAGAAAAGTGCCTTGCCCCAACAATCCCGCCCGCGTTGATCGGGCCGGAAAATCCACCCGGCCCCAGGGCTCGGCAGGCGCCGGCAAGCCATAGAGCCGCGCCAGTTCCGCATTGAGAAAACTGTAGTCCGCATTGAAGAACTGCCGGAAGTCCTGGTCGCCCCACACGACGTGACGGAACAGACGAGTGGTCTCTTCCATCATCGAGTTGACCAGTTCCGTCGTGAACTCCGGAAACAGCCGCCGGTCGCGGATGGCGGCTCGCAGCCGGTCGAACCGGAGCCACTGTCCAAGAAAAACATCCAGTGCTGCCGCGGCGCGCTCATCGCGCAGCATCCGCCGCACCTCCCGCTCGATGCCGGCGCCGGTATCCAAACGCCCACTCCCGGCCGCCTCGAGCAGCGCCTCGTCCGGCATGGTGTCCCAAAGAAAATACGACAACCGGGAAGCCACACCATAGGCTCCCGGTTCCAGGTGAAACAGAAAGTGCGGCGACTGGAGCATCGCCTCCACCACTAATTGAGCGCCCGCGAGAAAATCGGACTCGCTCGCAAACAGCTTCTCGTACCGCGCCACTTCCGCCCCGTTTAGCGGCCGCCGGAACGCACGCCGGCCAAAACGCTTGACAAACTCGGCACGGCAAGCCTCGGAAGGATTACAGGGTAATAATTTCTGATGGTCGCCGCCGCGAAACGCGTTCCGGGCCAGACGGGCCGCCGCGGAAGCGTAAGCCTCCGCCTGAAGTGGCGAGATCGACTGTCCCTCCGCCTGGTTCGTGAAGCCATGGATAAAGTCTTCCTTCGGGAAGGAATCGGCGGGCCGGGTGACCTCACCCAACAGATCGCGGACCGTCTGGTTGTATTGCGAATGTGTGAGCCGCCGCAGAACCGGGCGCGACTGCCCCGCTGCGTTCGTCCCCTCGGCTCGTAAGCCGGCCGGCAGCGCCGCCAGATACTCCACCCACGCCCTCAGCGCCGCTTCTGCCGCCGAACCGGGAGCGATGCGTTGTCCCCCGGCGTGCGCCACACGGTTGGTCGGTTTTGCAAGCAGCCGCGACTGTCCCGGCTCCGCCCGGTCAATAAACCGCCGCAGCGAAAGCCCGAAATCGCGTACTGCCGACTCCGGCGCGTTCTCGGCCGGAAACCGCAACTGCGTCGTCGATGCCACCCCGTTGTCGTTGTGGCACAGCCTGCACTGTGCTTGCTCAAGCACCGGCCACGCCGTCGTCACAAAGTCCGGTGGAGCCGCCAACAGCACGCCCGCGATCAAACTCAGGATCAGCGCTCGCATAAATAAGGTTGGATGGACTTTATCTTACCTCGTTGCCGCCACCTATAACGTTTCCGGAGAAATCTGACGATAGTCGGATATCCGTGTCGACCATGAAGCGAGAGGACGCCGTCGAAGCGCGTCTCGGGCGGATCCTGAAGCGGGGCGATGTCCCGACGCTCGGCGAACACGTTCGCGAACTCGCGGCGCGGCTGGCCAATCCCGAAACCACCGTCCGCGATGTCGGGCCGATCCTCCGGAAAGATGTCGGGCTCGCCGCCCGCGTAATCCGCGCCGCCAATTCGGCTCAATTCAATCGCTCCGGGCGGCCCATTTCGTCCTTGAGTCATGGCGTGGCCCTGATCGGCCTCGAAGCTCTCCGCGACATGACGGTCCCCTTGCTGACCCGGCTGGAGAACCAACCCGCGGCAGTCCGGCCCGTCGTTGGGTTAGCGATGCTGACTGCCGCACAGG
Organism: Bryobacterales bacterium; assembly: GCA_016789925.1. GTDB lineage: Bacteria > Acidobacteriota > Terriglobia > Bryobacterales > Bryobacteraceae > JADLDI01. The sequence continues at coordinate 6,374 of JAEUQD010000423.1, forward strand.
CGCGTTCCGCTGCCTTGCACCTACGCCTGTCCCGGGACGAAGATGCCTATTTGTGTGGTTTGTTCCGCGGCCTGGGTGAGTTGCTCACCGCGCACTTCTTTCCCCAAGACTACGCTCGGATTCTCTCCGAGGGGAAGGATGGGCGTATTTCCGAGGCAGTAGCCGCGCTGCGCACCATGCAGTGCAGTTTTGAGGATCTGGGGCAGGCCGCGGCGCGCGCCTGGAATCTTCCCCCCGCCGTGATCGCGACCATGCACAGCGAACCGCTCCTCGGCCCCGCCCTCCGCTCGGAAAGCGACCGTCTCCAGGCGGCTGTCTCGTTCGCCCATGAGGTCATCGGCGCCGTACATCGTGTCTCGGGAAGTCCGCAACGCGACCGCCTCGCACGTATCCTCCGAATCTTCGGCAAACCGATGGGCTTGCGCGCCGAGGACATTCAAAGCATGGCCCAGGAGGTTGCCGGCCAGACGAGCCCTTCCCTCGTGAACCTGGCGCTGACGCCGGAAGCTCTGCTGATGGAAACGCAACTTACCGCCGCGTTGAGTGATGTGGAACGAACCCGGGAACGCGCCGAACCCGAGCCGGAACCCGAGCCTCTCACCCGGTCCGCGCAACCCCAGCCTCTGGATCAGATCGAGGCGCGAATTTACCGGCCCGGCTGGCAGATCGAAAACGGGATCGTCGAGACTCTCGATCTCATCTGCCAGGAGGGCCCATTCGATCAGGCGCTGTTTCTTCTGCTGTCTGCCGACCATAACGAACTGATCGCCCGGCTTTCGTCAAGCCTCGCTCCAAACACAAACGCCATTCGCATTCCGCTCGTGCGGTCGCAAGGCCAAGCCGCCGCCGCCGTGCTCGCCCGGCGCGACCTCTTCGCGCACGGTGGTTCCTTGCCCACCCGCGACTGGCCCGGCTCTCCCCCTGCCTGCTTCGGTGTCTTGCCGGTCGTCATCGACCGAATCGTCGCCGGCGCCGTCTACTTTGAGCGCTGGCGGGATCCCACCCCGGTCTCCCCTCCCGTCGCCGGGCGTCTGGCCGCGGCCCGAGACCTGGTGGGTCGGATGATCGCCGCCCAACGCTCCCTGTCTCACACCAGCGCCTAATAATTCCCCATCGTGGAACCTGGCCAGCGCGGCGCACTACAGTTTTCGGCACTACCTGCCGATAAGAGATCCGGAGAGCGTTGCTCAATGCCCAACTACTGTCGCTTCTGCGGTTATCCTTCCGAAGAGCCGACGTGCACAACCTGTGACCTTCGATTCCGCCGGGCTTCGGGGCATTCCATTCTCCGCTGCCCGTCCTGTAAATCGGAAATCGCGCACGGGTCCCGCGTGTGCCCCACCTGCGGCCTTTCGGCCAGTGGCCGGGCGATGCGGTTGTTAACGATGGGGGCAGCGATGGTTGCCGGCGGCGGACTCGCCGGACTGGTGTGGCTCTTCTTTCGCCGCTACTTTCCCCTACCCTGACGGCCTGGACACCAACATCCTGCCAGCGCGGGGCTATCCCTCTCAGCACGCATGGATTAGGGTGCTTTTCCTGAGCCCCTTGGGTGTTACCGCCACACAAAAAGCGCCAACCCCCTCCAGAACTCACCGCATCCAGCCGATGTAACGAGTAACGTGGTGCAATCGACCTCCTCTGCGAACCCGAAGTCGCCCCGGGCAGCCGGGGAGCGCGGGTTCTCAGCAGCCGCCAAGCTCTGGATCGCCACCATAACTGCGTTAGGCGTTTTGTCAGCCGCAGCCGAACTGCCTCTCTGGCATAGCCAAGACTACCTGCGGTTCGGGGCCTATTTTCTTGCCGCCGCTCTAACATCACTCTGGAAAGTCCGCCTTCCCCAAGTCGGCGGCACGATGTCGGTGAACTTCTTCTTCATCTTGCTCGGTGTCGTCGAGTTGTCGGCTGGCGAAACAATGGTCTTGGCGGCCGGGTCGATTCTGATTCAGTATCTTTGGCGCGGGCAGACCCAGAGCCCGGTGCAGGCTGTGTTCAATACGGCGTCTGCCTTGCTGGCTGCCTATTTGACTCACTCCGTCTTTACCTCGACGGTGCTGGCGGAATGGGGTTTCCAGTTTCCGTTGCGAATCGGCGCGGCGGCTTTTGTCTATTTTTTGATCAACACCGGTCCGGTTGCGATTGTCATCAGCCTCACCGAAGGCAAGCCGATGCTATCGACGTGGCGCGATTGCTATGCCTGGTCATTCGCCTACTATCTGGTAGGTGCGGGTGTGGCCGGCCTGCTGAGCGGGTTGAATGCCCGCATCGGATGGCAGACCACGGTCTTGGTGATGCCCGTCATCTTTATCGTCTACCGCTCCTATAGCCTCTACCTGGAGCGGCTCGAAGCCGAAAAGGACCAGGCGGAAACCCAGCGGCAACATGCCGAGGCCATGGCTGCGCTGCACCTGCGCACCATTGAGGCCTTAGCCATGGCGATTGAAGCCAAGGACGAGGTGACGCACGACCATTTGCAGCGCGTCCAGGTCTATTCCACCGCGGTGGGCAAAGAACTCGGGATGCCCGACCTCGAATTGCAGGCTCTGGTCGCGGCGTCCCTTCTGCACGACATCGGCAAATTGGCCGTCCCCGAGCACATCATCTCCAAACCCGGCCGTCTCACGCCTGAAGAATTCGAAAAGATGAAGATTCATCCGGTCGTGGGCGCTGAAATCCTCGAGCGCGTCCAGTTTCCCTATCCGGTAGCCCCGATCGTGCGGCACCATCACGAGAAGTGGGATGGTTCGGGCTACCCCGATGGCTTGGTGGGGGAGGCGATTCCGCTGGGTGCGCGGATTCTCACGGCCGTCGATTGCCTGGATGCGCTTGCCACCGACCGCCAATACCGGCCGGCCTTGCCTTTGGACGAGGCGATGGCCTATCTGGTCAAGGAATCTGGTAAATCGTTCGATCCGAGGATCGTCGAAATCCTCGCCCGGCGCTACCAGGAACTGGAAGTCCTGGCCAAGTCGACGACCTTGAACCTGGCGCCCCTGAAGACGGATGTGAAGGTCGTGCGGGGCGCCGCACCCGACGCCGGGTTTGCTGAGGAGACACAAGTTGCGAGGCTTGGCGAGTCCACCGAGTTCATCAGCACCATCGCGGCGGCTCGCGAAGAGGCTCGCGTGCTCTTCGAGATGTCGCGCGACCTGGTCACTGAACTGAATCTGGCCGCCACGATGCAAGCCGTCGGCGCCCGGGTGGCTACCCTGGTCCCGCACGATTCCCTCGCCGTCTACCTACGCCAAAACATCGGAGACGAGAGCCGGTTGGTCTGCGAGTATGCCGGCGGTGAAGGCGCTTCCACCTTTGCGGCGTTGGCCATCCCACTCGGTCAGGGCCTGGCCGGTTGGGTCGCCGAGAACAACAAGGCCATTGTGAACGGCAATCCCTCGGTTGAGGTCGGCTACCTGAACGATTCCAACCGGTATTCGATCATGCGCAGCGCTCTCGCCCTTCCGCTGGAAGGTAACGGAGGAGTGATCGGTGTCCTGGCCCTCTACGCAAAGAGTGCTGGGGCGTTCACCAAAGACCATTTGCGGATCCTGCAGATCGTCGCGCCGCGCCTCACGCTGGCCCTCGAGAACATCCGCCGGTATGAGTCGGCGGAATCCGGCGCGGGAACCGACTATCTCACTGGGCTGCCCAATGCCCGCGGCCTGTTCAGCCATCTGGAGACCGTGCTGGCGCAAACGCCCGAAGGCAACTCGGCAAGCGTCATCGTGGCCGATCTGGACGGCTTCAAGGCGGTCAATGACCGCTTTGGGCATCTCGAGGGTAATCACATCCTCCAGTGTGCCGCCGACACCTTCCGGCAGCGCTTGCGATCGAGAGACTACGTCAGCCGGATGGGTGGGGACGAATTCGTTTTTGTCCTGCCATCCACCCCCTTGGAAGAAGCCATCCGGACTTCCCACCGCCTGCGCGAAAGCCTGGAGGAGGCTGCGGAGTCCTTACTCGGCGAGAGGCTCGTCTCCATGAGCATCGGAGTCGCCTGCTATCCAGCCAGCGGCTCCACGCCCGAATTGATTCTCGCCGAAGCGGACCGGCTCATGTACATCGAAAAGGCCGAGCGCAAGTCTGTGCGCTCGTCAGTCGCCGGACTGGCTGACGCCGTCAGCGAGAAACGACACAGGCCGGCCACCGCACCACGTACCCACCGCTAGCGCCTTCCATCTTTGGTGTATAGTCAATCCGATTGACCCACGCCGAGCCATGAACTGCACCCTCAGACCCGCGCGCCCCGAGGATCGCGAAGAAATCGCGGCCCTGATTTGTGATTCCCTCAATTCCTGGTACCAGGCCCACGGTGGTACGGCCATCTTCGAAGGCCCAACCGGCGCCGATGTGTTTTTCGACGTCTACAACCGGATCGAGCCCGGCCACTGCGTCGTCGCCGAAGACTTCACAACGGGCCGTCTCGCGGGCTCCTGTTTCTACCACCCCCGGCCCACGCACGTTTCTCTCGGCATCATGAACGTCCATCCCGAACATTTCGGGAGAGGCGTGGCCCGCGCTCTGCTGGGATTCATTACCGATTTCACCGATCGTGGCAATTATCCGGCTCTCCGCCTCATCTCGAGCGCCGGCAATCTCGACTCGTTCTCTCTGTACAACCGCGCTGGATTTGTGCCGCGCGCCGTCTTTCAAGACATGGTGCTCGCCGTGCCCCCGTCGGGCCTCGCCATCTCCGTGCCGGGGATGGAGCGCGTGCGCGACGCCACGCCTGCCGACGCAGCCGCGATGATGGCTCTCGAACTCGCCGTTTCGGGCGTCCACCGGGGAGACGATTATGCATTCTGCATTGCCAACAGCAATGGCTTCTGGCGGGCGTCTGTTTACGAAAGCGAGTCCGGCGTCGTTGAGGGCTACATGATTTCCTCCGGGCATCACGCCCTGAACATCGTGGGCCCGGGAGTCGGCTTGACCGACGAAGTGGCGGCGGCGCTGCTCCTCCGCGAACTGGATCGGCACCGCGGCCGCTCCCCGCTCTTCATTGTCCCGGTCGACCACCCCGAGCTGGTCCGCCTGGCCTACGGCTGGGGGGCGCGCAACGTCGAGCTTCACTTCTGCCAGGTCCGCGGCCGCTTCCAGCCTTTTCAGGGCGTTGTGATGCCGACATTTCTGCTCGAAACGGCCTGATCCATACCGGAATCCGACCGGCCCGCTCGGGCGTTCTCGAGCGACGGGTTTACTTCTTTTTGGGAAGGGGGGTCATTCCGACCTTGAGGGCTTCCGCCTTAATCTTATTCAGGACTACCGTCATATCCTTTTTGGCAGCCGGAGAAAGCGACGAACTGCCGCAATACTTGTTGCCCGCGTAATCCACACAGTATTGGTGGACCTTGAGCGATGCCTTTGCGGCGGCTTCCGTGTTGGGCTTCGACGCCATAATGTCCAGTTGAGGACCGAGCCCTTTGTTGAAGTTGATCTTGGCAGTCTTGATTTCAGTAGCGTACCGGGCTTTGATATTTTTCCACTCTGTGTGCAGCGCGTGTGTGGCCATGGCGACATCTTATCTCCATGAACTGGTCAGATTCCACATGCGCTGGCAAAATTCTCGCGTAGAAACACTATCTAACCTGCCGGCAGCCAGCGCCGGAACGGCCGATGTCGCACCTGCAGCGAAGACGCTACCGGCCGGACTTGGAGCGCTGACGGGCTTGCGCGAGTTTGGCGAGCATGCGCGTGCGCCAGGCTTCCGCGCTATCAAACCCGCTGTCCTCGCTGACGATGAGGGACCCATCGACGATCCAGGTACGGGGAATCGAGAGATCGGGCAGGAAGCGATTCACGTAGTCGTAGGCGAGAAGGACCGGAAAGGTCCAATTCCTTCCCGCCAGGAACGGTTCGACGACCCCGGGATTCGCGTCGATGTTGAGGGAGAGGACGACGACGTCGTTTGTGTCCTTTAACTCCTCGTACAGTTTCTGGAGAGCGGCGAGTTCACTGATGCAGGGTGCGCACCAGGTGGCCCAGACGCTGATGAGGGCGATTTTGCCGTCGAGGTTGCGGTCGCTAAAGAGACGGCCGCCAATGGAACTGGCGCGGAGAGGCGGGAGTTGGCGCCCCTCGGCGCGCACGGCTGCCGGGCGGTTCGCGGCCCGCGAGTGTGACGATCTGGCGTTCCGGGCGGCGCGAAGGTACTCGGCGGCCTCGTCCAAACGGCCCTCGTGGCGAGCCAGTTGCTCCATTCTGGTCCAGTATTCGGCCTCGAAAAAATTCTGAGCGAGGGGCGGTTCGGCAGTGACGGACTGTAACTGGTCGAGGTTTGCGCGCAGGGTGGGGAGAGTGGCGCGGGCTGCTTCTATGTTTGCGGTCTTCATCGCCCAATCGAACTTGACCATGGCAGCTTCGAGAAACGATTGGAAGCGGGCTTGCTCGTTGAGGCGGTGATTGTGGTCGTCGAAGAGGTCGGAGATAGAGGCGAACCGGGCTGTCTGCGCCTGGCGAATG
>JAEUQD010000427.1 GCA_016789925.1 Bryobacterales bacterium
GCCTCCTTCACAACTTCCGGCAGGTCTCCCAGCACGAGACAGACATCCCAGACACCGATCCTCGGGAGCGATGTGCACGCCGCAACGGCAATCTCCTCGCCGCGGCGCGTTCCTTCCCGAAGCGCCCCGCGGTACACCAACGCACGCGAATCGTTACTCATGACGGTCTCCTTCAAACAGGTGAGTCACTTCGTAGTGGCGGTAAAGAACGGGAATGGCCCATTCAAACGAGCTCAGGTCCTGAGCCAGTTGAAGCCGGCCCTCCACCACTGCCTTGTCGATATCCCCATCGCGGAGTAACGCCCGGTAGAGTCCACCGGTAAACGGCGCTATCGTCGCGTTCGGTACCGGCATCTGGTTGGCCACCACCGCCGGAATCCCGCTGCGAATCAATGCCGCCGCGGTCACGGCGAAATCGTCCCGGAAATTGCCGCAAGCGGTTTCACATGCCGACAGAACCACCAGCCGCAGCGCCAGCCCGCTCAGCATGCGCGCCAGTTCAGCCGCTTCCACGAAGTCGGTGCCCCGGTTCTTGGCGTCCACCAACACCAGCCGCCCTACTCCTTCTGCCGACACATCGCCATGGCCCGAGAAATGGAGAATGTCGAACTGATGCCGCGCCAGCGCCTGCCCCAGCGCCTTGCGCGACGCCCCATTGATCACCGTGATCGACACGTCCGAGGGCAACTGCAGCCGGAAGGCGTACTCCAATGCGCGCCGCACCGATTCCGAGTCCACCGGAAACTGGTCGGCCGGCGAGGCCGCCACGAACAGTACCCGGATCGCGCCCGGCATATGCGTGGGCTTCGGCGCGGAATGCCCCTGCGCCGGCACAATTCGTGCAATCGATCGCTGCCTCGACGGTCCCGCTAGCGTCCCCGGCTCGCACATCAGCTCCCACGGCAGCGCCGCCAGTTCCGGATGCGTGGCCAGAATCTGGATCCGCACATGCCCGCGCGGCAGACGCGCGTACAGGTCCGCCACCTCACCCCGAATCAGAAACCCGAACAGCCGGTGGCCAAACGCCTCGCACAACTCCGCCGCCGGATGGGCGTTCAACCCGAGCACGGCCTGGTGCATCTGGTCGCGAAACGCCACCAGGGGCCTGAGTTCCGCCATGGGAAGCGCAGCCGTAGCGAAATCGCCGCTGGCATGGGCCAGTACTAGGGCGGACGAGGGATCGGGCGTATCGAGAATCGCAAGGTCGAGGACCGGCGCGGCGGTCTGTCCCAACGTCAGCGGTCGATAGTCTGAAACGATAGACACGGCACCCTCGCCGAGGATTGTCCGGCCTTACTTCTCGGAACGGTTTCAAACCGCGAGTCCTGAGATCCAGCTATATTCTTGCGAAAGCAATAACTTACGCCTCAAAAAATAAATTTCAATTAGTTGTGAATGGGAAATCTTCCGCGTCACAAAAAAAAGGCGAATATCATTTCTACCTCCCTGCTTCCCAGAGGCGTAGGTGGCTTTCAGGAGGGACCTTAGTACGAAGGTCAACCTCAAAAACAGTACGAAAAGCCACTGGGAATCAACTCAGGTGACCCGTAAGATTCAGTACGTGGCTTTCAGAATTCTTTCAACAGAAGATCTTGTGAGATCCCTTGCCTGTTTCTTCTGCATCGCCGGCTTGGGCGTGGCTGGCGACGGCAAACTCGCCAAGGATCTGCCGGTAACGGGCGCGGCACGGCCCATCGACGTCATCATCCAGTTTCACAACGATCTGACGCCTACCCAGATCAGCACGTGGGAATCCAAGGGCCGAAAGTTCAAGAAGGGGCTTAAGCTCGTTCGCGCCGCTGTCTACTCGGTTGACTCCCACTCTTTGGCCGATTTGGCGAAGGATCCAAACGTCAAATACATCTCGCCGGATCGCGTTGTCCGGCCGACGCTCGATTCCGCCCAGGTGGCTACGGGGTCACTGGCGGCACAACAATCCGGATACAACGGCGAAGGCGTCGGAATCGCGCTCCTCGATTCCGGTGTGACCGATCATTGGGATTTGCGCGCAGTGGGCGATGACGGCTATCAGGCCAACGGTAACCGAGTGGTTTACCGCGAATCGTTCGTGGGAGGCAAGAGTGGGGCTTCCCAGGATGGTTTTGGCCACGGCACGCACGTCGCCGGAATCCTCGCCGGAAACGGCTGGAGTTCTTCGGGCAACGACTACTTTCAGAAGGTGGTCGGCATCGCCCCGAAAGCCGGCGTCATTAGCTTGCAAGTGCTTGACGAAGACGGCTCCGGCACGGACTCCGCCGTCATCGCCGCCATCCAGCGCAGCATCGAACTGAAGCAGCGCTATAACATCCGGATTCTCAATCTTTCGCTTGGCCGTCCCGTGCTTGAGAGCTTCCGAACCGACCCCCTCTGCCAGGCTGTTGAGGCGGCCTGGCGAGCCGGCATTTTCGTGGTCGTGGCGGCCGGCAACAATGGCCGGGACAACACATCCGGCATCCAGGGCTATGGAACGATCAATTCGCCTGCCAACGACCCCATGGTCATCACGGTGGGCGCGATCAAGACCTACGATACGCCCAGCCGGGCTGATGACCAGATGGCCAGTTACAGTTCCAAGGGACCCACACCCATTGATCACATCGTCAAGCCGGACATCGTCGCGCCGGGCAATCGGGTTGCCTCCATCCTCAAAGACTTCCACAAGGGGCTTGCCAAGCAGTTTCCGAACAACATCGTCCCCTTTGATTTGTACAGCACTTCGCGCGCCAGGAATCTGGAAGCTGGCGCAACCTACTTCTGGCTGAATGGCACTAGCATGGCGGCGCCCATGGTCAGCGGAGCCGCAGCTCTGATGCTGCAAAAGGATCCGACGCTTACGCCTGACCAGTTGAAGGCCCGCCTGATGAAGACGGCTTCCAAGAACTTCCCGGCAACCAGCACCGGCGTCGACCCGGCCACCGGCCGGCAGATCATTGTGCAGTACGACATCTTCACGGTCGGGGCCGGCTACCTCGACATTAATGCAGCCTTGGCCAGCGGAGACCGTTTCGCCGGCAAGGCGCTATCGCCGGTCGCGACCTTGACCACTAGTGGCGTCCGTGTCATCTCGGCCGCGAGCGCCGTCTGGGGTGACAGCGCCGTTTGGGGCGATAGCGCCGTCTGGGGCGATAGCGCCGTATGGGGGGACAGCACCGTCTGGGGGGACAGCACCGTCTGGGGGGATCTGGTGCTTCGCGGCGACAGCGCCGTCTGGGGCGACACGGCAGTTTGGGGAAACCGCAGTTCCAGTGGTTTCAGCGTGGTTTGGGGCGATCATTCCTTGGCTGGCAGTGCTACGCAGGCAACCGCGCTTTTGTCGAACGTGTTGATCGGCGGGGAGAAATAGGGATCGAAATCCCGATTCCCGCATTCGTCAGCCTCTGGATCTCCAGACGGTTCCTCAGCACACACGATACAGAGGTATTCCGAGTGGGGGAATCAAGTAGGATGGTGACGTCATGCGTGCGATTCCTTTCTTCCTCCTCGTCACTGTCCCGATCACGGCCCAACCGGGTGGCGACGTCGTCAAGCGCCGCAACGCCCTCGAAAAGGAACTCCAATCGGTGGCGATCGTCGAGCGCAAGGTGATGGTTCCCATGCGCGACGGCAAGCGCATGGCCGCTGACGTTTACCGCCCCAAGGATACCTCCAAGCAATACGGCACGATCTTCGTCCGCACGCCCTACAACTTCAACTTCTGGGATGTTCGCATCGGCGCGCCGGCGGACATGTCCAAACAGCTCGAAGCCGTGAAGACGGGCTTTGCCTATCTCGTGATGAACGAGCGCGGACACTTCTTTTCGGAAGGCAATTACGACATCCTGGGGATGCCGCTCAGTGACGGCGACGACGCGCTGTCCTGGATCGCGAAACAGAGCTGGTCCAACGGCAAGGTCGGAACCATTGGCTGCTCGTCGACGGCCGAATGGCAGTTGGCCGTGGCCGCCAGGGGACATCCGGCGTTCACGACGATGATTCCGCAGGGGTTCGGCGCCGGCGTGGGCCGCGTGGGTCCTTATTATGAGCAGGGAAACTGGTACCGCGGCGGCGCTTTCCAGATGCTGTTCGCCGCCTGGATCTATGGGGAGCAGAACCAAGTGCGGCCCATGTTCTCGCCCGATGCGCAGCAGTCCGACCTGCTCAACGCTTCACGGATGTTCGACCTCGCCCCCCAGATGCCGCCGGTGGACTGGTCCAAGGCCCTGTGGCATCTGCCCGTGATGGACGTCATCAAGGCGGTAAACGGTCCTCGTGGCATTTACTCCGATGCCATGGATGTCGGCACCGGCGGGCGGATGATTCAGCGCGCGCCCAACGACCCCGCGTGGTACCGCGGCGGCCTCTGGCACGACGACAAGCCGATCAACATTCCAGGCTTCTGGTTCATGTCCTGGTACGACGTATCCATCGGTCCGAACCTGGAAGCCTATAACTACGTCCGAAAGACAGCCCGGCCCGAAATCGCCAACCAGCAGTACGCCATTATCGCCCCGGTGGCCCACTGCGCCTTCACTCGCGCCGAAGAGGAAACCATCATCGGAGAACGGAATGTCGGCGATGCGCGCCTGAAGTACGACGACTTGACATATGCCTGGTTTGACCTCTATCTGAAAGGGGAGAAGAACGCCACTCTGGAGAAGTTGCCGAAGGTGCAGTATTACACGATGGGGCTGAACAAGTGGCAATCCTCCGACACGTGGCCGCCCGCGGGAGCACAGCCGCTCACGTTCTATCTATCCAGTGGCGGCAAGGCGAACAGCTTGTATGGAGACGGAGCCCTGAGCCCAGCCCCTCCAGCCCGCGATACGCCCGACCAGTTTACCTATGACCCCTATAACCCGGTGCTGTCCTATGGCGGTAATGTTTGCTGCACCGGGAACGCGGTAACGGCCGGCGCGTTTGACCAGCGGCGCATGGAAGCCAGGGCCGACGTTTTGGTTTACTCGACGGAGCCCCTGAAGGAACCGGTGGAAGTCACCGGACCGGTCGAAGTCACACTCTATGTCTCGTCCGACGCCAAGGACACCGACTTCACCGCGAAACTCGTCGACGTCTACCCGGATGGCAAGGCCTACAACCTCGATGAAACCATCCAACGCGTGCGCTATCGCGAAGGCTACGACAAGACCGTCTTCATGGAAAAGGGTAAGGTGTACAAAGTCGCGCTCAGCCCGCTGAACACCAGCAACCTTTTCGAGGCCGGGCATCGCATCCGGGTCGAGATATCGAGCAGCAACTTCCC
>JAEUQD010000450.1 GCA_016789925.1 Bryobacterales bacterium
ACACGGATGCCTTCGCCGGATACATGAAGACGTTCTTCGACCAAAACGGCGTGCTGGTGCAGTTATGCGTCACGTCGATCGACACGTTCCGGGCGGCGGACAAAGCCGCCGGCGCGCTCGAGCGGGCGCGCAAGAACGGTGCGAGCCAGGGGGAAATCGACAAAGCGGAGGCAGCGCTGGCGCCTTACCGGGACCTGATGATTCGCGTGGCCGGCTATTCGGCCTACTATGTCACGCTGAGTCCGCAGATGCGGCAGGAGATCATTGACCGGTCGAACTTCGACCTGGTTTACGGCCAGGAACAACACGCGGTCCGCGCTCATTGAGAGGAGGTACGTCATGCATGCTGGGTTCCCTTGTTTGACCCCGGAGATTAACGGTCTCCTGCGGATTGGCGCCGAGGAGGCGAAGCTCGACCGGATTCTGGACCGGGCGGGCGGGACATTGTTGGCGCACGGCATGGCCACGCTGCTGACAGCCGCGTTTTGCGTGGTGATGCGGAGCAGCCTGGTGAGCCGGTCGCGGGCGAGGAAGGCGGAAGAATTCTTCCGCGAGAATTTCGAAATCCGGGATCCCGACGCGCCGGGCGGTTTTCGCTACTACCAGGGGAAGATTCTGATCCGCACGACGCGGCCGGAAGACAACATGAACGTCTATCTGCGATTCTGCCCGGACCCCCGGAAGTTGTTCAGGACGGGATTGGCGGGCTCGGCGCAAGCGGCGTTGTTGGGTACCGCACTCGACCCGACCGCCGTGGTCTCGACACAAACGCTGAATGAAATGGACGCGGACGCCCTTCAGAAGGATACGGGCCGCGTTGATCTTGTGATCAACTTCAAGGACGTGAAGTCGATTGTCGGGTTGGTGTGCCGTCCCAAGGTCGATATCGGCGAGCTTCTGATCGAGAACGTGGTCCGGATGAAAGGGAACGTGGGACACCTGTTCAAGTTCGGCGCGATTGCCAAGAACATCGAGTTAGCCTTGGGGCGCGCCTGAACAAGTCTCCGGGGAGGGGACGGTGACGGAAACAGCGCTCATCTTCGACATCAAGCGCAACTGTAGCGAGGATGGTCCCGGGATCCGGACAACTGTGTTCTTCAAGGGGTGCCCGCTGCGGTGCGCGTGGTGTCACAACCCTGAAGGGATCAGCTCGGCGCCGTCGCTGGCATTCCGGGGCGCGGTCTGCCACCCGGATACGTGCGGCGCGCCGTGTATCAGGGTCTGTCCGACCGGGGCCCTGCGCTTGGCGTCGCCGCTGGCTGTTGACCGCGCGGAGTGTACGCGCTGCGACCTCTGTTTTGGAGTCTGCCGCAGCCACGCATTGGAGCCGGTGGGCTACCGGATTCCGGTCGATCAACTTCTCTACCGGGTCCTGATCGACAAGCCGTTCTTTCTGTCCACGCAGGGTGGAGTGACACTCTCGGGCGGCGAGCCCACACTGCAGATGACTTTCATTTCGCGGTTTCTGGCGGGTCTGAAGCAAGAAGGGGTGAGCACGGCGATCGAGACTTGCGGCTACTTCGATTTCGAGCGTTTCCGGGAATTGGCGCTGCCTTATCTCGATCTGATCTATTTCGATTTGAAGCTGTTCGACGACGAGCAGTGCCGCCGGCATACGGGGCAGCTTGCCGGACCCGTGCTGAGGAATCTCGCGCGGCTGCTCGAAGTCGCCTCGATACCGGTGATTCCACGGATTCCGCTGATACCGGGCATTACCGATACGGCGGAAAATCTTTCGGCGCTGGGCCGGTTTTTGCGGCGTCACGCGGTGGCCCAGTGTTCGCTGATGCGCTACAACCCGCTCTGGCGCGACAAACTGGAGACGCTGGGCCTGGCGGCCGCCTACGGCTACGGGGGGTTCCCGCCGAGGTCGAGCGAGGACGCCTGCGTGCGGTACTTCCATGCAGCGAGTGAAGGAGGGACGCTACGGGCAAATCTGTAAGCACGCTGTTCCGACTGATGCTGGGCATAACCGGGTTGTGCGAGACTGTGCTTGGCTTGGCGATCGTGTTCCTGGCCGGCACTCTGCAAAGATATCTCGCGACCGGGATCGTGCCGGAACCGTTAAACCTGCGCATTCTGGGCATGATGGACTTCAACATCGGCCTTTGGTATCTCCTGATCGCAGCCAATCCGGAGAAATATGTTGTCCTGAATCGAGTTACGTGCTTTCTGCGGCTGGGATTATCGGTCCTGTTTCTCGTGGAGGGAACCTGGCTCTTGCAGGATTGGCCGCTAAGACTTATGTATCAGTTCCTGGCGGTGTTCGACTTCTTTCTTTTCGCGATACAGGGCCTGTATCTCAGGCACATGACGCAGCCGGCCCGCTGACAGAAAGGAGGTCGCGCGTGAGCGAGAGAGCCGTCTCAGAGACCCCTGTGGCGCCACAATCCGGCGGCGGTCCGTCGCCGTTGGAAGTGTTGAGCGAATACCTGATCGAGGCGAAGGGCAGCCTTCGCAACAACCCAACAGTGTTCCGGAAGTTGCAGACCCTATTTGAGAAGGGTAGGGCTCCGGAGCGTGTCGAGGGACATTTCTACGGGGTGACCCTGGCGATGAGAACCGGGAACCTTCCGGGTAGCGGCAACGTATTGAACCACCTGTGGGGGAGATTGCTGGCGTCCCATCCACCGTGGGTGGGCAAGGGATTTGTCGCATCGACGTCGCCGACTTACTCCGGCATTAACTTCTTTCTGTGTTCCCATACGCCGTTCTGGACCAGGCTAAGTATCCGGGTGCTGCGGTGGGTGCTCAAGATCGAGCCTGCGCCGGAGGACGAGCGAAAGGCCTGGGGATGCGATTACAAGGGCGGCCGGTTTGTCGCCCGGAAGGCGAAGTCGGTGTATCCCGGATTAGAGAAAGAAGTGTTCCAACTGGACTACCGCCTCGTGTCACTGGGCAATCCGTTCCCCCTAAAGTACCTGATCGATGAGATTGTCGAGATCGATGAGGGCTTGTATCTCGGACCACTGCTATTCGCGACGCGGCGTCTGTTTAGAAAGTACGATCCGTCGCTACCGGCCAAGGAATACCGTTATGCCAATTTTGGCTATTTCCTGCTGATGAGCGACCGGTGGGACAGTGAACGCCGGCGGCTGTTTCCGTACACGGAGGATCGTTTATGAAGGAGTTCACGTTTGCCAACCCGCCGGATGGCCGTTGCGACGACCATCTGCTGGGGGAAATCCAGGGTGACTTGGCGGGAAGAGAGACGATTCTCGACCTGATCAAGGCGTATTCGGACGAAGTGGCCGCCCACTGGCGAGTGGATGCGCCGCCGTTCGCGAAGCTGGGCGAACTGTTCAACCGCGGATTGGCTCCCGTGAGCATGGACGGTTACTACCATGGCGCCGCCGTTGCCTTTCAAAACGAAGGGCATCTGCGGACGTTCGGCGTGAACACGTTGAACCTTGCATGGCCGCTAGCCCGTCACTTTTCACCGTGGACGGGCAAGACGTTTGAATCGATTGGCGTTGAGAGACTTCGGGCTTTGACGGACGGGTTCGAGACGGGCGAGGTGGCCACCTTCTGGGGAGCCAACACGTACACGGGCCAGACGTTGAAGCAAAAGGCGGCGATCGAGGCGATGCGCCTGGCGCAGGTCGAGATAGAAAGGGCGACTAAGGATGAGCAGGCGCGCGGGTATGAGGTGAAGAGTTTCTTCTTTATCGCAAGGTTGGCGCAGTCAGTGAATGCGGAGAACGGGACCAAGACGGTATTTCAGTTCAACTACCGCTGGCCGCGGCTTCACACGATGCCTCCGGACCATTACTGCATCGACGAACTGGTGCAGATCGCCGAGGGGCTTTATCTGGGGCAGTTAGTGTACGCCACGGCGTTATTGGAAAAGTACGATCCACGAAAGCCGCCCGCGGTGTACCAGTACCGGAACTTCGGCTACTTTCTGCTGATGAACGACAGGTGGTATGCCCGCAAACTGAAGATCGGGTTCGATCTGACTCCGTCGGAAGTTCCTGTTTGAGGACGCCGGCAATGACGGCCCTTGCATGAGGTGGCCTACCACCCGCGTCGATCAGCCCTTCAGCAGGCGCTCGTATTCGTCATGCGAGCCAATCCATGCTCGAAGATCACTGGCGGGACTGTTCCCGTTGGACTTTGGCTTGAGCGAGTGCTTCTTCGAGACGCATGGTTTTGCCTTCGTCGATCTCGCGTTTGACGTTTTCAACCAACGCCATCCCTCGACCGCCGGGAG
>JAEUQD010000462.1 GCA_016789925.1 Bryobacterales bacterium
GGGGGGAAGGTGGCGGGGGCGAATTCCTGACCGGCTACGCGCCGGGAGCTGTGCCGGAGATCTTGAACGACGGGCAGGCGAAGCTGATCAAGGCGGGCTCGGACATCGTTTTCCAGATGCATTACACGGCAAACGGCAAAGAGGCGCTGGACAAGTCGCGGCTCGGGCTGGTGCTGGCCAAGGGTCCCGTGAAGCAGCGCGTACTGACGCTGGCGGCGCAGGACCGCAAGTTTGTGATACCGGCGGGCGCGCCGAACCACGAAGTGAGCGGTGGGATGACGCTCCATGCGACGTCGGAACTGACGGCGCTGTTCCCGCATATGCACGTGCGGGGTAAGGCGTTCGAGATGCGGGCGGTGTATCCGACCGGCGAATCGGAGGTACTGCTCAAGGTTCCACGGTACGACTTCAACTGGCAACTGGCCTACCGCCTGGAGACGCCGAAGAAGCTGCCCAAGGGGACGCGGATTGAAGCCACGGGGTGGTTTGACAATTCCGTAAACAACAAGTGGAATCCGGACGCGACCCAAGAGGTCCGCTGGGGCGACCAGAGCTGGGAAGAGATGATGATTGGCTTCTTCAACGTGGCCATTGACGCGGGGTCGAATCCGCGGGAGCTGATGGAAGCGCCGAAGAAGGCGGCAAGCGCGACCGGAGAGTAAGTGGGGCGGCTGTGGCTGGGTGTGCTGGCGGCGACGTTGGGGTGGGCGCACGATCCAATCAGCACGAAACTGACTTATACGCGCGAAATCTCGCGGCTATTGATCGAGCGCTGCGGAAGGTGCCACCGGGAAGGCGGGGGCGCGCCGATGCCGCTGCTGAGCTACGCCGACGTGCGGCCGTGGGCGAAGGCGATCAAGGAAGAAGTGCTGGAACGGCGGATGCCGCCCGGGGGAGCGGTGCGCGGATTTGGGACGCTGGCGGACGACACATCGCTGAGCCAGGAGGAGTTGCACGTCATCGCCGACTGGGTGGAGGGGGGCGCTCCAGAGGGCGACCCAGCGTATCTGCCGACGCTGCCCAGGGAATGGACGGAGCCGAAACCCGCGGCGGTGGGACCGGGCGTGACAGTAAAGGCGGGTACCGTGCTGCGCCAGTCGCTACGGCTGGGGGCAGTAACCGCGGCGAAGGTGGCCGAAGGCGGATCGGTCAAAGCGGCGGCCCAATTGCCCGACGGCCGGGTGGAGCCCCTGGTGTGGCTCCATGGCTACCGGAGAAAGTGGAAGAGGAACTATGCGCTGGAGAGTCCGCTGCAATTGCCGGCGGGCACCAGGATTCTGATTGAGCCCCCACAGGCGGAAATCGTGCTGTATGGGGCGCGGTAAAGGAGGCCGACCATGAAGGGAATCCCAGAGGGCTATCAGACGGTAACGCCCTACCTGATTATCAAAGGCTGCGCGGACGCGCTGGAGTTCTATAAGAAGGCGTTCGGGGCGGAAGAGATTATGCGGATGCCGACGCCGGATGGGCGCATCGGGCACGCGGAGTTGCAGATTGGCACTTCGAAGGTGATGCTGGCCGACGAGCATCCCGAGATGGGCGCCTTGAGTCCGCAGACCATCGGGGGCGCGGCGGTGATGATGCACCTGTATGTGGAGGACGTGGACAAGGTTATCGCGGATGCCTTGGCGGCGGGCGCGAAATTGAAGCGGCCCGTGAAGGACGAGTTCTATGGGGACCGTTCCGGCGCGGTCGAGGATAACTGGGGACACCATTGGCACGTGGCCACCCGAATCGAGACACTGACGGACGAAGAGATCCTGCGGCGGATGAAGGACCTGGGCTATTAGTTCGTGAAGCCGATGGCGGTGAGGATGAGGGCGAGTTCGCGGTTATCGCCGGGCGGTTGAAACGAGCGGTCGGCCGAGAGGGTAACGGTGACCGGTCCGGATGGCGGCAACACTGGCTTGTCCGCGCGGATTGTGTAGAGGCCGGGACCGGTATAGGTCTGCTCGGCGGCGGGAACACCGTTGACCGAAAGGGTAATGCGCCGGGCGGGGGTTTGATCGAGGAGACGGAAGGTCGCGGTGAGCGGGGTGGGCTGCGCGGGGGGCTTGAGGAGAACGGTAGCACGGGGTCCGGCCCAGCGCCAGGAGTTGTTTTCGAGGGAGTAGACGCCGGAAAGGAGTTGCGATTCGGCTTCGGGCGCGTTCATGGGAAGGAACGAGAGTTGGGGTTCGCGTTCGGTGATGGTGGAGAGGCGGACTTCGTCGGCGGGCGCAGAGGAGACGCCGAAGGCACAGAGTCCGCGCTGGGCTGAACTATAAGCCGAACAAGACGAGAGATCGAGGATCCGCAAGGGGAGCGATGGGCGTACTTCGCGGGATTCCAGGAGTGTGAGAGTGCCGCCGCCGGTGGTGAACTGGGCGGGAAAGCCGAGGCGGGAGGAGAGGACGAGGTCGCCAGGACGCAAAGGTTGGGCGCGCCGCATGGGCATGGCGCCGGCGTCTTCGGCATAGAAACGCAGACCCCATTCGCCGGTGATCCAGGTGCGGTGGGCCTGGATTTGGTGGCGGATATCGGTCACAAAGCGGCGGTAGGCCTGCCAGTGCTGATAGTTG
The DNA here is from genome assembly GCA_016789925.1 of Bryobacterales bacterium. Classification (GTDB taxonomy): domain Bacteria; phylum Acidobacteriota; class Terriglobia; order Bryobacterales; family Bryobacteraceae; genus JADLDI01. The sequence continues at coordinate 2,562 of JAEUQD010000462.1, forward strand.
GCCGAGGCGAGAGCCAGCGAGAGAGCGGCGTGAGTCACCAACCCGGCTACGACGAGTTGGAAGGAGCGGTTGACGGCGAGGATCGCGACGGGGAGCGCGATGGGCAACAGGTAGCGGGCGGAGCCGGCAAAGAAGATGGCGAGCGCGGACAGGAAGAAGATCCAGATCCAGGGCGTTTTGCGGCTGTGCCAGAGGGTGATGAGGCCGAGGGCGAAGGGGATGAAGAAGAGCGGGGACGAATCATAGAAAGCGGCGAGCGCGGCGATGGGGATCAATACCCAGGACAGTGGGGCGAGCAGGGGGGAGACGATCCAGCCCAGGTGCACCGTTAGGGCAACGGCATTGCGCAGCTTGTTGGTAAGCGATTGCAGGCCGTAGGACTGGAAGTATCCGCCGAGGACGGCGGCGGGGAGCGCGCCCGTCGAGAGCCGTTCAAAGGCCTGGTAGGCAGCCACGGTGACGAGCGGTGTGAGCAGGACCGCCCAGTGCTTCCAGGAGCGCGACCGCTGCTGCCAGAGGAACGCAGCCAAAATGGGGACCAGGACGACGGCTTGATACGCGGTGAGGACCGCAAGGGCCATGCAGGCGGCGGCAGGCAGGAGACGGCTGGCGAGGAAAAAGGCGATGGAGGAGAGGAAGAAGGCGATGTGGGGGAGGTCCGACTCGAGCGAGGTCCCATTGATTACGAAAGCGGGACTGGCGAGAAACAGCAGCGTCGCCCAAAGGGGGCGCGAACAAAGCCGCTGGGCGATGGAGTAGGCGGCGAAGGCGGCGGCAAGAGAGAAGGGCAGATAGGCGAGGTGGAAGGGGATCTCGCGAACATCTCCGAAGATCGCCAGCAGCAGAGCGAGAACCCAGGCGTTCATCGCCGGATGAGGATAGCCGCGCATGTCCACCTCGATGCCGGTGGAGACGTGGCGGAAGTGGGTGGGATGGAGCGGCTCAATCTGGGCGTGCTGGGCCATCGCCAGGTAATAGGCGTCGTCACCCTGGATAGGGTGGTTGAGGAACGGAAGCCGCAACAGCAGGACGGCGATGAGGATGACGAGGCGGTGCGACAAAGAGCCTATTGTAGCCGCAGGCCTCAACTCACCCCCGCCCCAACAACCCTCGCGCACTCCGCGCCAGCTCACCCCCCACCAGCACCTCCTCATCCGCCAGCGCATCGGTCCCTAACTCCCGCAGCGCATCCGCATACCGGTGATATCGCGCCCGCACCACAATCTCAACGTTCGCGTTCAAACTCCGCGCCACTCCGAGAATCGTCCGCGACGCTCCAGGATCCGGAATTGTCAAAATCAGCACCTTCGACTTCCCCAACCCTGCGTGCGCCAAAATGTCCTCGCTGGTCGCATCCCCAACCAGCACATCCGCGCCTTCCACCGTCGCCGCCAGCGATGGATTCGACTCGATCACCCGCAGATTCATCCCTGCCGCACTCAACTCCGACACTACCGCCAGCCCCGCCGGTCCATACCCCACCACAATCGCATCCACCGCCCCACGCTTTTCCCCTAGCGCTTCGGCAATCTGCACCTTCCGCAGCCGCCGCGCCGCCCAGTCGCCCACGGGGAACAGGTACGGCGTCGCGATCAACGTCAACACCGACGCCGTCATCAAGGGTTCCGACGCGCCCGCCGGTAAAAGCCCCCGCTTCAAGGCGTCCTGCGCCAGCACAAACGAAAACTCTCCGATCTGCGCCAGCGCCACTCCGCCCAGCACCGCCACGCGGAGCGGATTCCCGCTCCAGCGGATCGCCGCCGTCGCCGACGTCGCCTTCACCAGCACCACGCCCCCGCTCAGCATCGCCACAAACAGCCACTCCGACGCCCGCGGCAGCCCCGCCAGCATCCCGATCGACGCAAAGAACAGCGTGATGAAGACCGCTCGCAGTGGCGTCACGTTCGCCCGAATCTGATCCGCCATCGGCTGGTCCGCCAGCAGCACCCCCGCCACAAACGCCCCCAGCACCGGCGACAGTCCCGCCACGTGGCTGCCCCACGCACACCCCAAACACACCAGCACCGACAAAAGCACTGGCACATCGCGCTCGGCATAACTGCCCGCGCCGCGTAACGCCCGCAACACCACGAGCCTGATTACCACATAGAATAGCGCTACCAGCAGCACACCCTTGCCGAACTGAACCCCGAACGCCGTCACCCCCGCCCACCCCGACTGCCGCTCCGCCAGCACGCTCTGGATCACTAGCAGCGGCACCAGCAGCAGATCCTGCAACAGCAGAATTCCCATCGCCTGCCGCCCATGCCGGCTATCCAACTCGCTTCGATCCTGCAGCAGCCGCATCACAAACGCCGTGCTCGATAGCGCCAGAATACTCCCGAGCGCGACACTCCCCGCCGGCGTCAGTCCCATCAGATGACCCGCCGCGAATCCGCAGGCCCATGTCAACCCGAATTGTAGCAACCCTCCCAGCAGCACCCTCCGCCCGAACGCCGCGATCCGGTGCCACGAAAACTCCAGCCCGATGCTGAACAGTAGCAGCGCGACCCCAAGCTCCGCCAAAAACTGCACCGTCTCCGCCGCCTGGACAATCCCCAAACCCCGCGGTCCCGCCACCAGCCCCGCCACCAGATACCCAATCATAGCCTTCTGGCCCAACCGTGCCGCCGCCAACCCCAACACCAACGCCAGCGCAAGCAACCCAACCAACTCCGCCAGCAGCCGCCAAGCTTCCATTACCTGATCTTAGCTACACCGCCGTGTCCCATTTGGGGGCGCCCCTCGCTTTTCAAAAGAATTCCCCTCCACCAACCCCACTCCCTCTCCCGAGACAACTAATCTGGCCCGTCGACCCCGCTTTACCCGCGCTTTCCTCCCGTCCGATTCGCTTTAGTTACTTTCCGGCGCAAAATTCGACCTTTGGGATTTTCGGTCGGCAGGCGACGCTTTCTCGGTAGCGGACCATGGGCCTCATGTCGCTCGGTGGTTCCCGGAACGGGTGTGCAGAGGGCGGGCAGCAGCGGGCCCTGACTGTTGCAGCGAAGCCACACTCGAAAAAATCGGTGTTGCAAAGAAACGGATTCTACGTTTCCGATTTTTTCACGCCACTGTACCGGAGACTCACCCGCGGGTCATCGCGGCGGCTGGTTGACGCGCGGCTCTGGCGGCAGCTTCTTCTTGGCCCGCCAAGTGACAGCCGATGTTGGTGAAGTTGTCGGCGATGATCCCCCATCCCACCCAGCGCTCCATCCCCGACGGCCCCTTGTAGCGGCATCGATGCAATCCATGCCTTCGCTTCAGCACGCTGATTCGGCCTTCGCATCCGGTCCGCCATCGCTGCGCGTTCTTGAACCATCTCGTCTTCTGCGTCTTCAGCCGTGCCGCGCTCTTGCTCCCTTTCAACGGAATCGCGACCTTGCCGACTCCCAACTCGAACGCACGCTTCTCGTTGGCCGCCGAGAAGAACCCCGAGTCGGCGGCCAGTAGTTTCGGCGCCCGCCCCATCACGGCAATGTGGCTCTCCAGCCCCTCGATCAATAACATTGCATCCGCCGGATTGCCCTCACCGATCCGGTAGGTGGTCACGATCTGATTCTCCGCCTCTACCAGCAACACCAGGTTGCCGAATTCGGTCGGCTTGCTCGCCTTGCCCTTCCGGATGACCGCCGTGTGTGGCTCGAAGACGCTGACGATCTTTCCTTCCGATCGCGTGTTGCCGGCCATCACACGAGCCCGCGTCTGTTTCATCACCTGCTCCACCAGCGGGATCATCCGGTTCAGTTGCTTCCACTGACGGGCTGGCTTGCCCGATGACAGTGGGATTGCCAGCGCCGTCTGCCGCGCCACGCTCTTGGCCTGCCCCACGACTCGCTGCGTGGTCTCCAGCAGTCTTCCGTAGGCGGCCTTCAACTGGGCTTGGCCCTTCCCGGTTCGGCTCCGGCTCGCCCGCGCGATCTCGAGCACTCCCCGTTTGACACTCCGGCTGGAGTCGCGGACCTTCCGCCCAATCGCTCCACCCAGCCGCTTCATCTCTCGCGTCAACACACGCACACCGTCGTTGAGCAGCTTGCTGTCGGTCGGATAGTGAATGTCGGTCTCCACCACCGTCGTGTCCATCCGCACCCGGACCCCCTGGATCACGCCTTTCTGCCGGGCGATCTCGACCATGCGCGCCTGGATCCGCTTCATCGCCTTGGGGCCCAGTTGCCGCGCCACGCGCCCCAGTGTCTTGTCATCGGGAACCGTGCCACCACCGATGCCGGTGAACTGGCGGTAGACGAGATTGCCACGCACCTCGCGCACCACCGTCGCGAAGCTCATGTCACGGAGATGCTTGAGGAGCAACATCGACAAGACCACCTCGACCGGGTAGCTGGGCCGCCCGCGCGTCTTGCTCTTCGCGCAACGCTGGTTCAGTTCCGCTTGCACCAAGTCGACCAGATTGTCGTCGCGCAGAGCCTTGTGAGCATGGCGCATCCAAGGCTCCCACAACTCCTGCACGGTTTCGTGAATCCACAGATCGGCGAAGTCGCTCTGCATTCGTCGCGCAGTGATCATGATTTGCCTCGCTGCCGGGCTGAACCGGAGGAGACGGCCTTGGCGGCATCCCGCGCGGAGCGCAGCGATTCGAGGTTGGTCTCGGAGATCGCCTCGAGGGCTTCCTTGATCTGGCGATAGTTGGCGATCCATGCGCGGATCTGGGGGAGTTGCTCGGCGGTGACGCTGACCTGCTTGGT
>JAEUQD010000464.1 GCA_016789925.1 Bryobacterales bacterium
AATCCCTGCGCACGCCCGCTGTTCTCCACCATTCCCAGGGTTGTCTCGTGGATGCCCCCGGCAAATTGGTAGCGCTCGTCGGCGTAAAGGACCTGGTCGTCGTCGACACCGCCGACGCCTTGCTCGTGGCCAGCCGTGAGCACGCGCAGGACGTCGGGCAGATCGTCAAGATGCTCGAACACCAGAAACGTCGGGAACTGCTCTAGCTCGACCGTTCCATCCGGTGGTAGTGCCGCACGCTAAAGACAAGGGTGACGGCTGACAGTGCGCAGGCGACGGCGATCCATTGGAGGAGGCCGGCGAAGCCGATGGTACCCTTGAGCGCTCCAGCGAGGTAGATCATGATGCTGGCGGCGATCCCTCCGATCATATTCAGGACGCCGGCTCCCAGGCCGAAGTGGCGGCGGGCTATCACGTCATAGGAGGCGGCGAAGACGTTCGCGACCATGAAGCCGGAGAAAAGGCCGTAGGCGACCGAATAAAGGCGGGTTAGATTGAGCGTGGGAGCGGCAAAGGTGAGATAGCCGAACGGGGCGCAGAGAAGAATTCCGGCGGCAGCCACATAGAAGCGGGCGGCGGGGGTGCGTTTGGCGAGACGGTCGGCGAGCGCGCCGCCGGCGACCACTCCGAGTCCGCAACTGGCCTGGACAAAGATGGTGGCGTTGAAGCCGCTTTCCGTCATCGAGAGATGAAATCGTTCGTATAGGTAATTGGGCAGCCAGGCGTAAAAGATCCACAGCATGGCACAGAACGAGAAGAAGGCAGCGGCGAGCGCGGTGTAGCAACGGGAGCGGAAGAGGTTGGCGAAGTCCGCCAGGGACCCGGGCTCGTTGGAGACAGGCGGCGGGGAGGCGGGCAGCGCGCGATGCAGGACGAGCGCGTAGCCGAGACCTACCAGCGCGGCGGCGGCGAAGCCCATGCGCCAACTGACATGGTCCGCCATCCAGCCGCCATACCAGCCCCCGATCACGATACCGGCCAGTTGCGCGGACTGATGGATACCGAGCGCGCGGGAGCGGGTGGCGTCGCCATGAGCGGCGGCGAGGAGCCCGACCGCGGCGGGGTAGTAGAGGGCCTGAGTGAGTCCGAGGACAATGCGCGCGGCGAGGAACAGCGCGAGTGAAGTGGCGAGACCGCAGGCGAGGGTGGCGAGACTCCAGAGCAGGATGCTGAAGACGATGAGGCGGTCGCGGCGGAAGCGGTCGGCCAGGCGGCCCGCGAAGGGCATAGCGAGGGTGTAGACCCAACTGAAGAGGCTGCCGACAAGTCCGAGTTGCGCGTCGGTAAACAGCAGGTCGCGCTTGAGGACGGGAAAGATGGAGTAAACCATCTGGCGGTCGACATAGTTAATGCCGAGCGCTACCCAGAGCCAGGCGACGACCAGGAATGGGCCGAACTTAAGCGCCACGGCGGAAGATCTTGGCCTGGGGCGTGAAGGTCACATTTTCGTCGAGGGGAAAGATAGGCCGGCGGCACCGGGTATGGCCGAGGCTGTGCAGATTGGCGCTGGTGGAGCCGGGGGCGTCGACATCGAGATAGCAGGCCGCGGGGTCGAGGAACATGTGAGGCTGGCAGTGGGGCGACTTGACGATAACAGTGTCGAAGGTCTCCGGGAACTGGCCCATCGAGTAGAAGAGCGACCGGTCGTAGAGGCTGACCGCTTTGCTGGTAACGGTGAAGGTGTAGTTGGCGCTTTCGAGCAGCGCGGAGGGTCCGCCGTCCCAGATACTGCCGTGCGACTCGTTGCGGAACAGCCCGTCGGAGAGAAGGCGAACCTTGCAGGTGAGCGGCACGCGGGCGAACCGAGGATCGAGTTGGCCGCCAAGCGTGATATCAATGGTCGCGCCGACAGCCGCGGCAAAGGCCGCCTCCACGGCGGGCGGATCGACGAAAGGCATCAGTACGGTGCGCGAGTAGCGGGCGTCGAGCATGGCTGCGAGCATGGCTGCGAGAATGGCGCTGCTGTCCCCCGACGCGCCGGAACTGGTGGCGTCGGCCGCATCGACGAGGACGGTGTAACCCGTAGCTTTAGCGGCAATGGCAATGCACTCGTCCAAAGGCGTCAGCGGCTGGTAGAGATGCTCGCGCATCGCCCAGAACTGCTCCGCGATGGACACGGCCTCGGTAACGGCAAGTTGTTCGTCGTCGTCGGTGACCAGGAGGACGTTGGAGCAGAGGTCCGGGACATCGGTGAACGGGTTGCCAATAAACATGCCGCCAGAAAGGCCGCGGGGCCCGTTTTCGACGGCAATCGCGCGGCGCACGCACTGTCCCCACATACCGGTTTCGGTTCGTAATTGCGGGCCGCGCACCAGGGCGGGAATCGCCACCCGGGCCGAGACCGGCCGCACTTCGCCCCGGATGATGCGGAGCAGCAGGCGCGCGGAGCGCTGGCCGGTTTCAAAGAAGTCGACGTGCGGATAGGTGTGATAGAGGACGAC
>JAEUQD010000474.1 GCA_016789925.1 Bryobacterales bacterium
TTCCAGGTCGCTCAGTTCTTGCACCAGCAAACTACTCAGGGCCGAGTGGCGGTCTCAGGAGGCACGCGCTTCCGCCTCAACTCCTGGTTCCCCGTGCCTCAACTCGGCGGCACCTTCGAGTCCGGCTTGCAGAACCGCAGTGCCGTGCACTTCCTCTATCACGCGGTTTCGGGCAAAGGCTCGCAACCCGACAATCGCGTCCGCGACGCGATGTGGGTACTGCGCGCGTATGGCGTTGAATACTTCGCCATTCACGACCCCAATTCGAAGGAGCACTGGCGCGATATTCGTGATGCCTCCTTGTTCCGTTCCCAACTGGAGCCTGTCTATGACCATAACGGCGACGCTGTTTACCGCCTGCCCTTCCGTTCCCTTGCTCAACTCGTCCAGCCCTCGGAACTCCCCTCCAGGCGGCCTACCGGCGAAGACGCCGTGCTGCTCGAACCCTACATCCGTGCTTTAGACGATCCCGCGCGGCCGGTCCCCGAAGTGCGCAAACTCTCCAATTCTGCCTTGGAAGTGCAAACCGCCATTCCCTCCGGCCACTGGCTCAACATTGCCATTTCCTACCATCCGGGCTGGCACGCCTGGCAGGACGGAAAGCCCATCGAAATCGAACAAAGCTCCTTGGGTCAACTCCTCCTCAAGCCCGAGCCCACCCACCGCGCCACGATTGCTCTGGAGTTCAAACCCTCCACCGAGCACATCTCGCTCACCATCCTCAGCCTGCTGGTTTGGGCCGTCTCGCTGGCGGCTTGCTGGCGTGCGTTGCGCAGGGCATGACCCCGGGCCGCCAACTCGGAGCCAGACTGGGCCGAGCGGCCGTGCTGCTCTACAGCAAGGGCTGCCTCTCGATCTCCAAAGGCGCGGCCTATTCCGGATTCCTCGCTTTGTTTCCCGTGCTCACCACGGTGGCCACCCTCCTGGTTCAGGCGAAAGCGACGCCCGTCCTCCACTTGCTGTCCCGCTTTCTGGGCGATGTGCTTCCGCCGGGAACCGAAGCCATGGTCCTCGACCGCTTTGTTTCCAGCGGCCAACGTCCAATACTCTTGCTCGTACTGGTGACGCTCCTGGCCATCTATTCCGCCTCCGGGTTAATGATGAGCCTCATGGAAGCGTTCGATCGTCTGTACGCGGTCTCCTCTGGCCGTCCCTTCCTCAAGCAGCGTCTGATGGCGGCCCTCCTCGTCGTCACTGCCGCCCTTCCCGCCATCGGCGCTTCGGCGCTCATTGTTACCGGCACCCACACCGAGCAAACCATCGCACGCTGGCTGCAGGACTATCCTGAAGCGAATCCCCTCACCGGTGGACTCCTGCTGCTCAGCCAAGCGCTGCGTTACGCTGTTGCTTTTTCCGCCATCGTCCTGGCCACTGGTCTGCTCTTCTACCTCGGTCCCAGCAGCCGTCATACGTGGAGGGCGGTCTGGCCGGGCGCGTGGCTTTCCACGTTCTTGTGGCTGGGCGCCACCACCCTGTTTGCATGGTATGTCCGCAATATCGCCTCCTACAACGTCCTTTATGGCTCCATCGGGGCGGTGATTGCTCTTCTAGTCTGGATGTACCTGCTGGCGGTGATCGCGTGCTACGGCTGCGCCTTCAACGCCGTCAAGCGTTAACATGGCGCATTCCATCAACGATCCCGGCCGAACAGTACTAGGCGGCGCTATACTGTGGCATAGAGAGGCTGTTTCTAAATGAAGACACATGCAAAATTCGGCGTTCTGATCGTGGCGATCGTCGGAACGCTGGCTTGGCTCGCCGTCGGCGGTGTCAATGACACCTCCACCTATTACAAGACCGTCGGTGAACTCAAGAAAATGGGTTCCGACGCCCACACCAAGCGTTTGCGGGTGGCTGGCGATGTCGCCGAAGGTTCCATCCAGCGCCAGGGCCGTGAAGTCCGTTTCACTCTCAAGCAGGAATCCGAGACTCTCCAGGTTCTCTACGCTGGAATCGATCCGCTGCCGGATACCTTTAAGGACGGCGCGCAGGCGGTCGCGGACGGCAAAATGGGTCCCGATGGCGTCTTCCAGGCCAATAAGATCCAGGCTAAATGTGCTTCAAAGTACGAAGGCAAGCCCGGCCAGTATGGGGCCAAACCCGCTCAAAAAGCGGCGCTCTAACCTCTTCCCTGGCTTGACCCGTTAATCTGTTCTCTTCAGGAGTGCCTCAATGGAGAATATCGGCGCACTAGCGCTCATCCTTTCATTCTGCCTCGCCGTTTATAGCGTCATCGCTTCGCTGGTGGGCAAATGGAAAAGCCGTCCATTTCTGGTGGTGAGCGCCGAACGCGCCGTCTATGCCGTCTGGGGACTCCTCACAACAGCCTCCGGCCTCCTGATTTATGCCCTGCTCACGGGTGACTTCCGCTTGGTCTATGTCGCACAAAACACCAACCGTGAGATGCCCGCCATCTACAAGTTCACCGCCTGGTGGGGCGGTCAGGAAGGTTCGCTCCTGCTCTGGGCCTGGATCCTGTCCAGTTACGCGGCCATCGTCGTCTTCCAGAACCGCAACAAATTCCGGCAGATGATGCCTTACGTGGTCGCGACGCTCATGATCACCCAGGCGTTCTTCTGCGCACTGATCACCTTCCCGATGAGCCCGTTTGAAGTGATCGCGGTAGGAAAAGAGATCACCGCCGTGCCCGATGGCCGCGGACTCAACCCGCTGCTCCAGTACTGGACGATGGCGATCCACCCGCCCACCCTCTATCTGGGCTACGTCGGCTTCATTGTGCCGTTTGCCTTCGCGATGGGCTCGTTGATCACCAAGCAACCCGGCGACTCCTGGATTCACACCACGCGCCGTTGGACCCTTGTCACGTGGCTCTTCCAATCCACTGGCATCCTGCTCGGCGCCGGCTGGGCGTACGCGGTACTCGGTTGGGGCGGCTACTGGGGTTGGGACCCGGTCGAGAACGCCTCGCTGTTGCCCTGGATCACGGCCACCGCCTTCCTCCACTCGGTGATGATGCAGGAGAAGAAGGGCATGATGAAGGTCTGGAACATGGTGCTGATCTCGGCCACGTTCCTGCTCTGCATCTTCGGCACCTTCCTCACCCGCAGCGGCATTGTCAGTTCGGTGCACGCCTTTGCGCAGTCCCCCATCGGCACGTGGTTCGTCATCTTCCTCGCCATCCACATCGCGGTCATCGTGTACCTCATCCTCGACCGCCTCGATTTCCTCAAGAGCGAATCGCACCTGGAAAGCGTGGTTTCCCGCGAGTCCAGCTTCCTGTTCAATAACCTCATCCTGCTCGCCTCCTGCTTCTCCATTCTCTGGGGTACGCTGTTCCCGGTGATTAGCGAGGCGGTGACCGGCGAAAAGATCTCGGTCGACGCGCCGTTCTTTAACCGTGTCAACATACCCATCGGATTGTTCCTGCTTTTCCTGACTGGCGTCGGTCCGCTGATCGCCTGGCGGCGCTCGTCTGTCGAGAGCTTGAAGAAGGCCTTCCTGTGGCCCACCGTCGGCATGCTCGTCACCATGGCCGTCCTCGGCGGCTTCGGTGTGCTGCATCCCTATGCGCTCCTCTCCTTCGGGCTCTGCGCCTTCGTGACGTTGACCGTGATCATCGAGTTCCTGAAGGGCTCCAAGGCTATCTCCGGCAAGACCGGCCAGAACATCCTCTCGGCGATGGTGGAACTGACCCACCGCAATACCCGCCGCTACGGCGGCTATCTCGTGCACATCGGCATCGTCATCATGTTCATCGGCTTTACCGGCGCGGCGTTTAACAAAGACCGCACCGTCGAAGTCATGAAGAACGAAACCTTCGACATCGGCCGCTACACCCTGAAAATCGACGAGATCAAGAGCGGCGACCACGGCAATTACACCTGGTCGCACGCCGCTATTGACATCTACCAGGGCGGCCAGAAGATCGGAACCCTGGAACCCGAACAGCGCCTCTACAAGGCCGACCGCCAGCCTTCTTCCGTCGTTTCCATTCGCCGCCGCCTCCACGAGGATCTCTACCTTAACTTCGCCGGCATGAATAACGAGGGCACGAAAGCCGTGATTCAGGCGTACGTGTTTCCACTCGTGTCCTGGATTTGGATCGGCTTCTGGGTGCTCTTCGTCGGAACACTGGTTTGCCTCGTTCCGAGCAAAGTGCGCTACTCCTACGCGAAGACGCAGGTCGTCGGGCAGGTAGTCCGCAAGGAGTCCCCTGTTGCGCAGCCGTAACTTTCTCCTGGTGTTCCTGCTGGCCACCCTGAGCCTCGCTCAGGTCTCCAGCGAACTGCTGACGCCCGAGATCCGCCGCGTTGGCTTCCGCTTGGCCTGCCTCTGCGGGTCGTGCAAGAACAGTGTCGGCGACTGCGCCATGCTGGAGTGCCACTACTCCAAGCCTGCCCGCGAACGCATCAAGGAACTCCAGGCGAAAGGCCTCTCCGACGACGCCATTGTCGACGACTTCGTGAAGCGCGAAGGCAAGCGAGCGCTTGTGGTCCCGCCTGCTGAGGGTTTCAACCGCTTGGCTTTCCTAATGACGCCGTTAATGGTGGGTTTGGGGCTGGCAATGATCTACTGGTATATTCGCCGGTCCCGTAAGCCGGTCCCCATCCAGGAAATGGACGCCGGGGTTCTTGCGCAGTACAAAGACTCCATTGAGAAGGACATGGCCAAGCTGGATTAATGACTCTCGTTATTGCCGTTCTGATCGTGGTGGCGGTGGTGGCTTTCGTCGCCGGCGTCCGCGCCAAGGATGTACCTGCTCCCGAACCGCCATCGCCGACCGCCCACTTGGAAGAGAAGAAGACCCGAATTTATGAGAATCTTCGGGATCTCCAGTTTGAATTCCGCGTCGGTAAGCTCTCGGACGAAGACTACCAGCGCACCAAACTCGGGCTCCAACGAGAGTTGGCTGGCGTGCTGTCCGAGATCGATCAGATTCTCGGTAAGCAGCCCGCGCCGGCGAAACCCGTTGCCCCCGCTCCCAATCCTCTCGTATGCCCCCACTGCGGCGCCAAATTCGACAAGGCTCTCAAGTTCTGCGGCGAGTGCGGCAAGACGATGGCCATAGAGGCGGACGCATGAAACGCTTCGCTCTCTTCTTCCTCGCCGCTACTCTCTTGGCCGAGGTCTCCGGAGTGGTCACCAACCAGACCACCGGTAAACCGCAGCAGGGCGCAACCGTCACTCTCTATAAACTCGGCGGAGCGGGTATGGAAACCGTCGAGTCGGTGAAGAGCGGCGCGGATGGCCGCTTCGCCATCGCCCAGACCCCCGAGGGTCCGCACCTGATTCAGACCGCCTTCGACGGCGTCACCTACAACCACATGCTGCCTCCCGGTTCACCGCCCACCGGGATTGACCTCAAGGTGTTCAATTCCTCGAAGAAGCAGCCGGCTCAGGCCAAGGTCGCCACGCATATGATCCTGCTGGAGCCGTCCGACGCGGAACTGACCGTCAACGAAAGTCTTATTTTCAAGAACGACGGCACGCTTTCCTACAACGATCCCGACGGCGGCACGTTGCGCTTCACGATTCCCGCGACGGCCGGCAAGGTAAAGGTGATGGCTTCCGGTCCCCAGGGCATGCCCGTTGAACGTGCGGCGGAACCTGCCGGCCAGCCGGGTGCGTTCAAGGTCGATTTCCCGATCAAACCCGGCGAAACTCGATTCGACGTCACCTACACTCTCACGACGCCCACCGAGTTCGCCAAGAAGCTCACCACCGATGCCGCGGCGCGTGTCGTGGTTCCCGCCGGCGTCACACTCATCTCCGACGACCTGCAACTGCTGGGCCAGGAGCCCCAAACCCAGGCCTCCATCTACGAAACCAAAAAGCGCGAATTCGCCGCGCAAATCCAGGGTACAGGTTCCCTCCAGGCGCCCCAGGCCGAAGGCGGTGAGGAAGAAGGCGGCGAAGGCCTCAAGCAAATTCGGCCGCGCGTTTACGACCGCTTCTATATCATCCTCGGCCTTTCGCTCACCATCCTCGTCCTGAGCTTCCTGCTCCTCTACCGCCGGCCCACTCCCGCTGCCCCCAAGGACAAACAGAAGGCATGAGTTCGGTCCGCGTGCAGGGTGTCTGGAAGTACTTCGGCGACTTCCCGGCCTTGCGCGACGTTTCTTTCGAAGTGCCTCCAGGGGCTTGTCTGGCGCTGCTCGGCCGGAACGGCGCCGGCAAGACGACCATGCTCCGTATCCTCGCCGGACTCTCCACGCCCTCGCAAGGCGAAATCCAACTGCTCGGCCGCCCCGCCCGTGACGCCGCAGCCCGCGCCAGAATCGGCATGATCGGCCACGGCATCGCCGTCTACGACGAACTTTCAGCCCTCGAAAATCTCCAGTTGTTCGCCCGGCTCTACTCGCTGCCCGACGCCGACACCGCCGCCCTCCAGTGGCTCGAGCGCACCAACCTCGATCGCGTCAAGAACTCCGCGGTCCGCGAATTCTCGCGCGGCATGCGCCAGCGCCTGGCCATCGCCCGCGCCTTCCTGCACAACCCCTCGCTCCTTCTGCTGGACGAACCGTTCACCTCCCTCGACGACCGGGCCATCGCCCTGCTCCAGTCTCTGCTCGCCGGAGCCCTCGCCCAGGGCGCGACCGTTGTCATGTCCACCCACCAGTTGCGCGAAGCCATGGAGCTGTCCACCCACGTCGCTCTCCTCTCTCGCGGCAAACTGGCGCATAGCGGTGAGCGCCCCGTCGAAATGCTGGCGGACCCCACCTGGCTCTACCGCAATTTCGGCGAATCGTAAGGATCACCCTTGATGCGTTTCTTCCACCAGGCGATGACAGTCGCGATGAAGGATCTCCGGAGCGAGTTCCGCACCAAGGAATCGCTGAACGCTTCGGTCTCGTTTGCCCTGGTCATCCTGGTTCTCTTCTCCTTCGCCATGGACCCGACCTCGGACCAGATGCGCGAAATGTCCGGCGGTCTGCTCTGGCTGGTGTTCGCCTTCGCCGGCGCCCTCGTCCTCAACCGCAGCTTCGCCCGCGAGCTATCCAACGATTGCCTTGACGCGCTTGTTTCCTCGCCCGTCTCCGGCGCCGCACTGCTCATCGGAAAGGTGGTGGCCAATTTCCTTCTGCTGCTCGTTGTCGAAGCCGTCTGCCTGCCCGCCTTCGGCATCCTCTACGATCTCAACTGGGCCCGCCAGCCCTGGATGCTGCTCGCCGTGCTCCTGCTGGCCACCTGGGGCATGACGGTGATCGGCACCATGTTCTCCGCCCTCACCGTCAACCTCCGCCTGCGGGAACTCATGCTCCCGACGCTCGTCTATCCGATGATGATTCCCGCCCTGATGGCCGCCATGCGGCTCACCACCATCCTCATCGGCGGCGATGCGCTCGCCCCCGGCGACTGGATCTGGCTCAGGCTCCTGATCGGGTTTGATATCATCTTTACTTCGTTGGCCTTGGCGCTGGTGGAAGTCGTTTTGTTGGGGTAACTCACATGCGAGAGAAACTCTTATACGTCCTGGGAGCCGCCGGTGCGCTTTGGCTGCTCCGCAACCTCTACGTCATCACGCAGGTCCTGCCGGACGAAGCCGCCCAAGGCGCCGTCTACCGCAACCTGTTCTTCCATGTTCCGGCCTGGGCCACCTGCTTCACCGCGTTCACCGTCGCGGGCCTGGCGAGTATCGCCTACCTCGTCCAGCGTAAAGCCGTCTGGGACACGCTCGCGGTCTCCTGCGTGGAAGTCGGCGTGGCCTTCACCCTCGTGGGACTCGCCACCGGCTCCATCTGGGCGCGGATCATTTGGGGCATCTGGTGGACATGGGACGCCCGCCTCACCTGGGCTTTCATCACGTGTCTTGTCTACGCCGGCTATCTGATGTTCCGGCGCGCCATTGACGATCCCACTGCCCGCGCCCGCCTCGCCGCCGTGCTCTGCACCTTCGGCTTCGTCTCGATGGCCATCACCTACAAGTCCATCGAGTGGTGGCGGACGCAGCATCCCGCGCCGGTCCTCAGCTTCCGTACCGGCGGCGGCAGCATCGACCCGGCCATGGAGTCGGCTGTCTTCTCCAACATCGGCGCCATGCTGCTGATCGCCATTGTCCTGGTGGCCGTCCGCATGCGCCAGGAAGACGCGCAGCGCGAGATCGACTCGCTGCGCCGCTACATTCACGCAACTACCTGACCCCCATGGACCAACGGAATTTTACTTTTCTCTTTTACGGCTTCGCGGCGGCCTGGGCGATTATCGCCGTCTATGTCCTCTTCCTCGTCAGCCGCGAACGCCGCATCCGCAATCAAATCGAAGGTCTGAAGCAGATGCTCGAGACCAAGGAGAAGAAATGAATCGCCGCTCCCTGTTGAAATTGGCCGGATCAACGGCTGTGGCCGCCGCCGTCGCGAAGAAGGAGGCCAAAGCGTCGGCCCTCGCCGCCCAGGCTGCCCGCGGCATGAAGTCGCCGATCATCAAGGACGTTCAGGTGATCGCCACCGCGCCCGCCGGTCTGCGCCTCATTGTCGTCAAGGTCGTCACCGATCAAGCCGGGCTCTATGGCTATGGCTGCGGCACCTTCACCCAGCGGGCCGACCTGGTGGTTCCCGCCGTCGAGAAGTATCTGAAGCCGCTCCTCATCGGCCGACCGGCCGACCGGATCGACGACACCTGGCAGCTCTGCTACAACTCTTCCTACTGGCGCAACAGCGGCGTCCTGAACAACGCGATCTCCGGCGTCGACATGGCCCTCTGGGATATCAAAGGCCGCCAGGTGGGCCTTCCGGTTTACCAGTTGCTCGGCGGCAAGTGCCGCGAAGCGGCCGATGTCTACCGTCACGCTTCCGGCGCCGAATACGCTGAGGTGATCGACCAGGCCCGCGGCTATATGGCGGAAGGTGTTCGTCACGTCCGCGTGCAGGTGGGCGTTCCCGGCCAGGCAGGCTACGGCGCCGGACGTCGTGGCGCGGATGCGCCCCCGCCCGATCCCGCCACGCTCCATAAAGAGCCGATGTTCGAGCCCGCCGCCTACATTCGGCGCGCGCTCAAACTGTTTGAGGAGTGCCGAAAGCAACTGGGCGAGGAAATCGAACTCCTTCACGACGTCCACGAACGCATCACGCCGACGCAGGCCGTGCAATTCTGCAAGGACGTCGAGAAGTTCCGGCTGTTCTTCTTTGAAGATCCGCTGTCGCCGGAAGACCTCCAGTGGTTCCGCCTCATCCGCCAGCAATGCACCACCCCCATCGCCATGGGCGAACTCTTCAATTCGCCCCACGAGTGGCATCCGCTCATCGCTGAGCGCCTCATTGACTATATCCGCGTGCACGTTTCGCAGGCGGGCGGGCTTACGCCCTGCCGCAAGATGGCCGTGCTCGGCGAACTGTTCGGTGTACGCACGGCCTGGCACGGACCCGGTGACGTCTCCCCCATCGGCCACGCCTGCAACGTCACGCTCGACGTGGCCAGCTACAACTTTGGCGTCCAGGAATACTCGCCGTTCAACGAGCGCATTCGCGAAGTCTTCTCCGGCTGTCCTGAATTGAAGAACGGCTACATGTACGCCAACGAAGCCCCCGGCTGGGGTATCGAAGTTAATGAAGCCGCGGCGAAGAAGTACCCGTTCGGCTACGGCGAAACCGGCGAACGCCAGCGCTACAACGGCGGCTGGGGCATCGTCCGCAAACGCGACGGTACGCTCATCAAGCAGTAAGTTCGCGCCCGCGCCTGTCGCTCTACAAACTGAACGGAGGGGGTGGCGGAAATTCCTCCCCGAACACCCTGTCATTCCTATGATGAATGGGCTAAAGCTAAACGGCAAAGCACCTCGTTGAAGGGCCACAGTCTGGAGGAACTCTTGGGCAAAGTGGTCAAACGTATCCTCAAGCGGGCAGGTCTCGCCATCGGAATCGTCGCGCTTCTGACGGGCGGGCTTGCAGCCTACCTCTACACACAGAAGCCGAAGCCCATCGGGGAACGCCCGGTTCTGCAGGCGGAGATCTTCAACAGACCGGCGGCCGAGCTACCCGTCGAGCGGCGGTTCATCTACGCGTCGGCCGGCGAGTTGTCCGCGATGATTCGAAAGAGGCAGGCCACCTCCCAGGCGATCGTCCAGGCGCATGTCAACCACATCAGGAACAACAATTACAAGACCAAGGCGTTCGTGTGGCTGTTCGAGGAGGAAGCCCTGGGCGCGGCCAAAGCCGCGGACGAGAAGGTCGCGCGCGGTGAGCCCACTGGATTGCTGCACGGCGTTCCCGTCAGCATAAAAGAAGAGTTTTGGGTCAAGGGGAAACCCAACACCTTGAACGCGGAGATGTTCCAGGGGTTCAAGGCGCCTCGGAATGGGGAGGTCGTGGATGCCCTCATCGAGCAAGGGGCGATCATCCTCGGCACCACCAATGTTCCGGCGATGCTTGGCGATCTGCAGACCTTCGGCGAGATCTATCCCACGGCCAGCAATCCCTACGACTTGCGCCGGACTCCCGGCGGAAGCACGGGAGGCGGCGCGGCCTCGGTTGCGGCGGGCATGGTCCCCATCGCGCTGGGCGGCGACATGGGGGGAAGCATTCGGGTTCCGGCGGCGTTTAATGGCCTGTACGGGTTGAAGACGACCGAGGGCGCACTCCGAAGCAAGTCTACGGAATTCCCGGGCGAACCCGGAAATCCGAAATACCGGCGAATGATGGTGCCGGGGCCGCTCGCTCGATCCGCAGGCGGCCTGGATTTGGCGTGGACCGCGCTCATGGCCAAGTGGCCTGATCGGAAGCAGCGCATGCTGGAGCCCAAGGCAAGACTCGAGGACTATTCTGTCGCCTACTTCGACGAGTGGACCTTTCGCAAAGACAAAATGTTCATCGGGCAGGACGTCAAGATGCGGCTGGCATCCTTGGCTGCGGCCCTCGCGGCGAAGCACGTGGCAGTCCGGCGCGACCAACCGAGCGGATTCGAGGAAATGATGTTGATGCATCGGATGCTGTCGGTCTACTTGATGTTTGAGAAGGTGCCTTGGCTGATTCGGCAATTCATCGTCCACGAGTACAAGAAGGTCGATAGCCATCGGTTTCAGTTCGCCGAAGTGCTCGATCGCCTGTCCGACTTGGACCCGGCGAAGTATGACGAACTTCTTCGTCGCCGCCAGGTGCTGGCAGACGGGCTCGATGCCTTCTTTGGCCGGTACGACCTTCTCCTCATGCCCGTGACACCCGGGCCGGCAATTCTTCACAATCCGAACCATGACGCGATTGCGCTCGACGGCAAGCAGATCAACTACTGGGACTATTTCTACTACCCAGTGTGCTTCAATGCGACGGGTCATCCAGCGTTGACCATTCCTGCGGGGATCAATCGCGAAGGACTTCCCCTTGCGTTACAGGTAGTGGGGCCATTGAACTCAGAGCGGCGACTGATCGACTTTGCCCGTATGATCGAACCCTTGCATGAGGGATTCCAAAGGCCACGACCCGACTAAGCAGGCCCGACAACTGCGGCGCCCCTTGAAGCTGCGGAAGGACAAAAGTGCGCCGACGATTGGGCGGCGCCTGATGGCGGCTGTCAAACCGGTGAGAAGAAGCTTCCGATTCGCCCTGATCAAGCGGGGAACTACTCTCTCGCCTCGCGTCGCGATTCCTCGAGGTGAGGCAGGGGATCCTTCGTTGACTCCACTGACTCATGTCGAGGCGAGCTCAGGCTGCTTGTGCTTTGGCCTTTTGAGGAGGAAGCACAATGCAGGTAATGCCAGGAAGGTCAGGAACAGTGTGGACGCCAAACCTCCCACGACAACCGTTGCCAAAGGGCGCTGCACGTCGGAACCGATTCCCGTTGCCCGGGCGGCGGGGACCATGCCGATCATGGCGACGACAATCATCATCAGGACTGGGCGAAGTTGGGCGAGGGCCCCGGCGATAACGGCATCGTGGAACGATGTATTGTCGTAACGCATGCGCCGGTTGATTTCGGAAACCACCAGCACACCGCTCATCACCGCCACGCCGAATAAGCTGACGAATCCGACCGCCGCGGAGACACTGAGGTTGATGCCGCGCAGCCAAAGGAACAAGATTCCGCCGACCAGCGAGAAGGGAACGTTGAGCAGGACGAGCCCCGCGTCCTTGGTAGAGCCGAAGGCGAAGAACAGGAGGACAAAGATGATGCCGATGGTCAGCGGAAGGACCAGTGAGAGCCGCTTTCTGGCGCGTTCGAGGTTGTCGAACTGGCCTCCCCACTCGACCCGGTAGCCTTCCGGCAGCTTCACCGCCTTTTCCCATTTGTCCTGCAGTTCCGCGGCAAACCCGCCCTGGTCACGTCCACGGATGTTCGTGCGCACCGCGATTTGGCGGCGGTTCTCGCGCCGCGCGATGATGCTCTGGCCGTTAACGACCTCCAACTCGGCCATTTGGGAGAGGGGGACCCGTGCGCCGGATCGAGTGGGGACCAACATGCTGCCGATGGCGTTGGCATCGGCGCGCGCCTCGGGAGCGAATCGGACGGAGATGTTGAAGCGGCGTTCCCCTTCGAAGAGACTGCTGACGACGCGGCCGCCGACGGCCAGTTCGATCAGATCCTGGACGTCGCGCACACGCACACCGAAACGGGCCATCTTCTCCCGATCCAGTTGAATGGTGAGTTGCGGCTGTTCCGCTTCCTGCTCGACGGCGGCGTCGGCCGCGCCGGGGATGGAGCGAACGACTTGCAGCGTGTCTTGCGCATAGCGGCGCAACACGGAAAGATCCGGGCCAGACAGAATTACGGCGAGGTCCGCTGAAGAACCGGTGACGACCTCGGTGACGGTGTCGATGATGGGCTGCGTGATATTGAAGGTCGCTCCTGGTATCACGTCAGGCATTGTGCGCGACAGATCGTTGATGAGGTCGGCCTTGTTACGGCCGGCGGGCCACTGATCATACGGATTGAGCGTCACCAGCAGTTCGATCCGGTTCGGGCCGAACGGGTCGGTGCCCGCGTCGTTGCGTCCCGCCTGGGAAGCGACCGCGCGAATCTCTGGGAATCGCTTCAGCGTCTGCCGCATTTGGGCGGCGATCTGGGCGCTCTTTTCGAGCGAAGTTCCGGGCGGAAGGTTGGAGCGGATCCAAATCGTGCCTTCATCCAGCGTGGGCAGAAACTCAGACCCAAGATTGCTCGCCAATAGGAAGGCTCCGAGCACAACGCCCCCCGCGACGCTGACGACCACCCACGCCCTGCGCAGGCTCACCGCCAGCACACGACCGTAGAGCCCGGACAATCTGACCAGGACCGGATTGTCCCAGGCGTGGGCTCCCTTACGAAACAGGAAGGTCGCCAGAACAGGAACCAGCGTCAGTGAGATCAGCATCGCTCCGAGCAGAGCGAAGCAGACGGTAAACGCCATCGGCGTGAAGAGCCGCCGTTCTACGCGTTCGAGCATAAACAGCGGCAGGTATGCCGAAATGATGATCACCAGGGAGAAGAACAGGGGCGACTCGACATCGAGCGCGGCATCGCGCACGCATTTGAAGACGCTATCCGACGTGTGCGCCTTGCGTTCATGCAGCGTATGGAGGATCCGCTCCACCATAATCAGTGAGCCGTCAACGATGATGCCGAAGTCGAGCGCTCCAAGGCTCAGCAGATTGGCGGGGATTCCCGTGAAATACATGCAGCCGAACGCGAAGAGCAGTGCCAGCGGGATGGTGATGGCCGTCAGGATCGCCGCCTTCACACTGCCAAGGAACAGCAGCAGGATCAAGACCACAATCACCAGGCCTTCGAGCAGCGTTTTGCTCACCGTGTACAAGGTGTTGTTCACCAACTCCGTCCGGTCGTAGATGACATTCATCTTGACGCCGGGAGGCAGCTTGGTCGAATTGATTTCATCCACCGCTTCGTGGACGCGGGCAAGAACTTCGCTGGGGTTTTCCCCACGCCGCATGAGCACAATACCCTCGACTCCGCCAGTGTGCTCCTGCAGTCCGAAGATGCCGGTCGGTGGCGCTGCGCCGACGCCGACCTTGCCCAGGTCCT
This sequence comes from Bryobacterales bacterium, assembly GCA_016789925.1. GTDB lineage: Bacteria > Acidobacteriota > Terriglobia > Bryobacterales > Bryobacteraceae > JADLDI01. The sequence goes on from JAEUQD010000474.1 coordinate 13,906, forward strand.
TGACGAACACCGGTACGCCGCGATTCTCCGCGACGACACTGTTTTCGATATCGGGAACCGATTTCAGCAAGCCTACGCCGCGCACGGCAAGGGACTGCTGGCGATTGTCGAGCAGCGCGCCACCCGCGTTCTGGTTGCTTTCTTCGACGGCTTGCGCCAAGTCGCGGAGGGAGATCCTGTACTTCTCGAGGGCGAAGGGATTGATCTCGATCTGGTATTGCTTGACCAAACCGCCGAAAGGGACGACGTCGGCGACGCCCTGAGCCTGCAACAGACGGGGATAGACGACCCAATCCTGAAGCTCACGCAGTTGCTGTGGATCGAGGCCGCCGCCTTCGAGGCTGTAGCGAAAGAGCTCTCCAATGGGTGTTGCCATGGGGGCGAGCGTTGGCGTCAGACCTTCCGGGAGTTCGGCTTCGCGCAGTTTTTCGATCACCACCTGCCGCGCGAAGTAGTCGTTGGTGCCGTATTGGAAGGTGAGCTCGTTCGAGGAGAGACCGAAGATCGTTCGTGAGCGCCGTGAGACAACGTTCGGGACGTTGTTGAGGGCCCGCTCAATCGGAATCGTAACCTGCTGTTCCACTTCTTCCGCGGCCAACCCCGGCACGACGGTAATGACTTCCACCGTGGTGTCGGAGATGTCCGGATACGCCTCGATTCTGAGCTGCGTGAAGGACCATGCGCCAAAGACGACGAGGGCAACGGCGGCAACCACCGCGAGAAACCGCTGATCCAGCGCAAAGCGCAGCAGCCGGGCAATCATCGGACGATCTCACCCGGCACGAGGAAGACCAGTCCCTCTCGAACCATGGGGCGGATCGCATGAAGCGCGTTGCGAAGGCGTTGTTCGGTGTCCACGGCGGAGATCGTCACCGGGCGGTCATCCGTTACGCCAAACAATCGCTTGCGGTGCAGCCGGCGGTTGGCGCCGTAGCCCATGATTCCGGTGTGGACCGTCGCGCCATCAATGCCCAGCTCGAAAAGCTTCTCCACGATGGCCTCATACAGAGGGACTCGCGAATCGCCCCACGTATCCGTTTCGTCAATGTAGATGAGCAGCAGAACCGCCGGAGTTTCGTTCGCCACAGCTAGTACCCCCTCAGCAACATGGCGCCGTCAACAACGACGCGATCGCCGGTCTTGATCCCGGCCAGAACCGGTATCCGATCCCCGGAACGCTTGCCCACCTCGACATCGGCTTGCACAAACTGGCCTTTCGAGATTTCGCGGTAGACGATAGTTCGCTTCTGCGCCTGGATCACAGCGGTCGCCGGCACTGCCGGCACGCGATGAAACGATTCGATGTGCCGCACTTCGCCGAACATATCGGGACGAAGCCGCCCTTGTGGATTCGCGAGTTCCGCCCAGACTTCGATCGTGCGCGTCTGTGGATCGACACTGTCGGCAATGCGCGCGACCCGGCTCTGAAAGGTCTCGCCCGGGAAGGCCGAAAGCGTCACGTCGAACCTTTCGCCTACTTTGACCAGGCGAAGCGAGGATTCGGGCACGTCAGCAGAAACCCAGATTGTGCTCAAATCGGCAATGGTCATCAGGGAAGCACTCAGGTCGTTCCGGTACTCGCCCGCCACCACGGTCATCTCAGTGATCTTTCCCGAGAGGGGAGCTCGTACGGCGATCTTCTGACGGAATCCGCCCGAACTCAAGCCCAGCAGTTCCAGGCGCGCCTTTGCTTGCTGCAGTGCGGCTTCGGACTGCTTCAGGATCGCCCTCGCCTGGGTCACTGCCGTTTCAGCCGAAATCACTTCCTTCTTGGCAATGGCATCGCCCTTGAACAGATCCTGGACTCGTTCCAGATCGGTCTGGGCCTTGTGCAAGCCGGAGGAGGCTTGGGCGACGCTGCCTTCCGCCTGAATGTATGCGGACGCCGCCGCATCGGCCTCGGGGCTCTCGACCATCAACAGGGGTTGATCCTTGCGAACGGCATCGCCAAATCGCACCAGGACGTCTGTAACCCGGCCGGCAACCGGCAAGAGCACGTTGGACACGGAATTCGGATTCACTTCGATCTTTCCCGGCACGATGAATTCGTCGGTGGGCATTTCCGCGAGTTGGACCTCAGCCACCTGGATTTGAGTGAGCTTCGGAGAATCGGCGGGAATCTCGATGACGGACGGATCGGAAACCGCCGGAGCCGCGGCAGGGTGGGGCGGGGGGGCGGTGCCGGCACCGCAACCGGCCAATGCAAGCGCCAAGGCGACCGTCAGGCAAGGCCAGGGTCTCATTTCGTGATTCCTTTCCGGCTGGTTGTTCCGGCAATCGAGTCGATCAGGAACAGGCTTCTGGCATACTCCGCCCGTGCCTCGTTGAGAGCTTGCATGGTCTCATTGAAGGTTCGCTGGGCGTCGAGCAACTCAACGAAGGTCGCCTCGCCGCGCCGGTAGGAGAAGTCAATCACTTCGCGCACTCGCCCAGCCTGCTGGAGCATGTCCGCTTCGATCGATTCCAGGAGGGCTTGAGCGGTGGAATACTGCTCATAGGCGTTGGCGACCTCGGCCGCAATCTCCTGTTCGAGGCTGCGGACGCGCGCCTGGATTTGCGATTGTTCCTGTTTGGCGCGTTCAATCTCGCCCTGATTCCGGTTGTAGACGGGCAGCGGCAGCGAGAAAAAGACCCCAAGTGAGTCGCCCCGTTGACCGGCGCCGACGTTCCACTGGCGGTTATAGCCTGCGCCAATCGAGTAGTCGACCTTGCCCTGGGCGAGTTGCAGGCGCACCTCGGCTTGCGATCGCGCCTGGTCCCGGCGGAGCGCATCAAGGTCCGGACGGGCGGCCAAGGCCGCCTGGAGGATTTCGGGCTGCCGCAAGAGGAGGCGGTCGCGGCGGAGCGCGCCTGTAATGTCGAAGTCCCGAGCAAACACGGTGCGGCCCATGAGAGCCTGGAGACGGTTCCTGGCGATTCGGAGCCGCATCTCAGACTGGCGCACCTGGTTGCGGAATTGCAGCGCCGCCACTTCGGATCGAACCAACTCGACCTTGGCGAGGTCCCCGGAATCCACGCGGGTGCGGTTTACAGCAACGATTCGATTGAAGGCTTCCAGGCTGGCGCGGGCGAGTGCCAGATTCTCCTTGGCGAGCAGGACTTCCGTGAAGCCGTTCTGCACGTCCAGTATCAGCGTTCGGGTGCTGTTCAGGAGTTCCAGTTGGGAAACGGCCCTGGTGGCCTCGGCAACCGCAATTCGCTCCTGTCGCTTGTGGCCACGCTCGAGGAGATAGTCAAGGCGGGCATTGACCTCAGTGGGTCCGGCCGCGCTCTTGCGCGGATCGAAGCCCGAGCCGAGGACATCCAGGTAGTTCCCGCCCACGCTCAGCACCGGGTTCGGCTTCAGCCGGGCCTGGATGAGGCGCGCTTCGCCGATGCTGACGTTGAGTCGCTCGGCGAGGAGCCGCAGGTTTCGATTCAACGCTTCGTCCAGCACCTGGTCCAGGGTCAGGCTGGGGCTCGGCGTCTGCGCGGTGAGGCTCAGGGCGACGGCAATCAATCCAAACGGGCTCGACACTTTTGGCACGTCGAGCCGGAGGGAGCAGTCCTCATACCGAACGAACGTGTTGGGATTTCTGCCGGGAGACGAGGGGAAACCGTGCGAATCGAGAAAAAAGCGTACACTGGTCGTACGGTTTCCGTACAGGTTGCAGGCGGGACTGGTGGGCTCCGGTTGAAGGCACATTGCTCTCGCCTGGCGCGCCGGCTGCTTTGAATCCGGAGAGAACTGAGGAGGTTGGCAGATGCGGGTTCCCAGGATTGTTGCCGCTCAGCGCCTTCAGACCTGGTTGCTGATCGCCGCGCTTGTGTCGGTGGCCTTAATCGGCCTGCTGGTGATGGATCTTACGCGGAACCTGCGAACGGTGGTGATCAGCGAGACCAATAAGAGTCTGCTGAATGCTTCGCAGGAACTCACGCAGGCCGGGGAGGCCTGGCTGGCCGGGCACCGGGAATCGAACCCTGGGGACGCCGAGGCGGACCTGGACCTCAAGCGGGTGTCGTATGACATTCTTCGGTCGTACCCGGACGTTGAAGGCGGGTTTGTGTTCAACGGTAAGGTGGTGGGCCACAGTTTTCCGAGCTATACGGAGCCCGGCAGCAACCTGCGACAACCATCCAATGAGCATGCCGCGGTGATTGCCGCGATGGTGGAGAGCCGGGCCACCGCGCGGCCGGCTCACCGCATCCTCCAGGACGGAAAGGATCTGGTGATTGTGTCCGTGATCTCGCGGCCGGATGGGAAGTTGTCCGCATGGTGCCTCCACCGGCTGATCAACTTCAGCGATTCGCACGAACTGAATAAGCGGCTCATCCTGGTTGGCGTGATGTTGGTGGCCTTGATCTCGATTGGCGTGGTGCTCAAGCTAAGCTTCAACATGCAACGCGGGTTCGCCGCGATTCAAGCCGGGTTGGACCGATTGCGCACCGATGCCAGCCATCGCCTTCCGGAGCAAGACCACGAGCTGAGTTCCATCGTGCGGGCGATCAATTCGATGGCCGAAGGCCGTCAGAAGCTGGAAGCGGACTTACGGCGGGAAGACCGGCTCAGGGTGATGGGGCGAGTTGTCGCCGGGATCGCGCATGAGATCCGAAACCCGTTGAACAGCATCCGGCTAACGATTCGAGTCCTCGCCCGAAGGCTGGAAGGCGAACCGGCCAGCCAGGAACCCATCGCCCTGGTCACGGGTGAAGTGGACCGGTTGGATGCGCTGCTGCGGAGCCTGCTCGTATTTCGAACGGACGCCGCGGAGAAGATCCGCCAGCAGCCGATTCAGCCGATCCTGGACCGGACGGTGGCGCTGGTGAAGCCCCATGCGGAAGAGCAGGGCGTGCGGATTCAGGCGGCACGGTGCGAGGAGGTTCTGGTTTTCGTCGACGGCGATTACCTGCAGCAGGCGCTCATGAATCTGATGCTGAACGCAATTGACGCGTCGACGCGGGAGGGTGTGGTGGTCGTCTCGATCTCCCAAGATCCAGGGCAGTTGCGCCTGGAGATCGAGGATAGCGGACCGGGCTTGACACCGGAGCAGGAGGAACGATTGTTCGAGGCGTTCTACACCACAAAGCCGGGCGGCACCGGACTTGGCCTTGCAGTCACGCGGACCCTGCTTGAGAAGATGGGCGCGCGCATCGAAGCAGTCCGGGGTTCCCGCGGCGCACTCTTTCGTGTCATCTTGCCCATGGAGCAACCGGCATGAAGACGCGAATCCTGGTGATTGAGGACGAACGCACAGCGCTTCAGTCACTCGCCCTTCTGCTCGAAGACGAAGGCTATGAGGTCTTGAAGGCGGAGTCCGGCGAAATAGGGCTGCAGATCGCGTTGCAGCAGGAGCCAGATCTCATCCTCCTCGACATCCGCCTGCCGGATGTCGACGGCATCTCGGTGCTCCGCCGGTTGCGCGCGGGCCATTCCGAGTCCGCCGTCATCATCATGACCGCCGACACGAACAGCAGCAATGCGATCCGTGCGACGCAGAACGGCGCCTTCGACTACATCGCCAAACCCATCAACGACGAACATCTGCTGGTGCTGATCCGGCGCGCGCTCGAGTACCGGCGCTTGGAGCAGGAGGTTCGCAGTTTGCGACAAGCTCCGGCGGAAGCCCCGGCGATTCCGGGCATGGTGGGACACAGCCTTGCGATGCAGGAGGTCTACAAGATGATCGGCCGGGTGGCAAATTCCGATGCGACGGTGCTGATCACGGGCGAGTCTGGAACTGGCAAGGAATTGGTGGCGAATGCAATCCACGAATTCAGCCGGCGGAGCGCGGGGCGGCTGGTGAAGGTGAATTGTGCCGCGATTCCCGAAAACCTGTTGGAAGCGGAGTTGTTCGGCCACGAGAAAGGAGCCTTCACGAATGCACTCGCACGGCGAATCGGACGCTTCGAGCAGGCGCAGGGAGGGACTTTGTTCCTCGACGAGATCGCCGAATTGCCACTCGCTGTCCAGGCCAAACTCCTGCGTGCGATTCAAGACCGATCGATTGAGCGCTTGGGCAGTAACACTGCGATCGCCGTCGACTTCCGGCTGATCACGGCAACAGCACATGACCTCAGTCAGGCGGTTGCCAACGGGCGCTTTCGGGAGGACCTGTTCTATCGCTTGAATGTCGTGAATGTGCACCTGCCTCCACTGCGAACGCGACCGGAGGATATCCCGCTCCTCATCCAGCGGTTCTTGAACCGATCCCAGCGACCGGTCAGTATTCGCGAGGACGCTCTTTCTCTTCTGCTAGGGCACACCTGGCCCGGCAACGTGCGGGAGCTAGAAAACGTGATCACCCGGGCCATAGTTCTCGCGCCGGGAGGGGTGATTACTCCGGACAGCATTCAGTTCTCCGACCGTATGCCGAACGCCGCGGCGGCTCTTGAGCTGCCCTTCAGCCATCGGGACGGGTATTGGAACGTGATTCGTCGGGTCGAGAGCCAGTTGATCCGCACCGCGCTCGAAGATGCCCGCGGCAACAAGGCTGAGGCTGCCCGGGCACTTGGGATTCAGCGGCGCCTGCTGTACGAGAAAATGGCGGAGTTTGGCATCGCTGAGTAGTTGGCGGAGGCAGTTCCAATTTCCGAGGCGCAGTGTCAAGCGCTCCAATCAGGCGGCTAGGCAGTTAGGATCGGCGAGGTGTTTGTGGAGGGCGCTGAACATAACAGGATTTTCTGGTTCTGACTTCTCCGGCAGGGCGACAACTGTGCCTTGCAGGGCGCAAACGGCTCCGCGAGAAAGGAATCCAAGTCGCAGGATCAACGGATGGCGATGGGGTGTATACTAATTGCGAGTCGGGAGTCGGAAATGGCATTCCGTGCGAAAGGTCGGTTCCTGACGCTCCTTTGCGCCTGCCTCTTTGCTTCGCCGTTGAATGCCAAGCCTCTCGCTCGACTGACCTGGGACGCATTCGGCGCCCAAGCCCGTCCCGGATGCTCGATCCGGATGGTGTTGCCTGACGGCGTGCAGATCGAAGGCCACCTAGTCAGTTTCCGGCCCGAGGCCATGGATCTGAGCGTCTACAAGACTTCCAACAAGCAGGCGCACCCCAAAGGGTTCATCACCATCCCGCGCAAAAACGTTTCCGTACTCGAGATGCGCGCCAGGCGCTATAAGGGCCGGCTGATCGGGACGCTCGTTCCCATCGGCCTCGGCGGCGCCATGTTGGCCGGCGGCCTGACGCAGTCAGACGAGGGAATTCTCTACTCGATGCTGGCGGCGGGAGGACTCACCATGGGCGCCGGCGCGCCCTCCGGCTACTTTGTCGGGCGTGCCATTGACCGGCGCTTTGAATCGTTCCTCATTGTGCCTTAGCGTGTTCACGAAGCAGGAGGAGTCATGTCAGGTAAGGTCATCGCGCCGGGGTTGAGACTAGCCGCTTTACTGCTGATTGGCGCAGTTACCGTGTTGCCGGTGCGTGCCGGGCCGCCAAACGCGAATCCACTGGAGGCGCGCGTGCGTGAACTGCACGCAAAGTCCTCCGAGGGTCTGTCACGTCGCACGAGGGCTATTCTGATTCCGGCAGTCGTAGGGGGAGGTGCGCTTTTGGTTCTGTGCGCCGCGCCTTACCCGATAGGATTTCTCTGTCGAAAGGACCCATCCTGAAGCTGCACCCGGCTCGGCTGGTTCGAGAACGAAGGGAGGCGAGCATGGAAGCGAGACGGCTCTTGCCGGTTGGTCTGGCAGCGGCGGTTCTGGCGCCGGCCCTTTTCGCTGCAGAGGTGAACCGTTCCTGGGAGACTCTGGTTTCAACGTTGAAACCGGGGCGGACCGTGGTTGTGATGCAGCACAGCGGGAAACGGGCCGAAGGCAAGGTGCTGAGCGTTACCGGCCAGTCCATATCCGTCCAGGCGGGCGCCCAGCCCTCCGTGATCCCGCGGGAAGAGGTATTTCGGGTGCGGGCCGCGGGCATCCGGTCCAGGAACTCGTTGATCGGGCTTGGCCTTGGGGCCGCCGCAGGCGTGGCCTTTGGAGCCAATCTTGGCTCCCGCCGTCACGGGCTGAGCGCCGCCGTCTTCGGAGGCGTATTTGGCGGAATAGGCGCCGCGGCGGGAGCGGCTATCCCGATCGGCAATCCTCTCTACGAGGCCCCCGGCGGGTTGCGGAATACCGGGCCTTGAGAGAGCGCTGGCGCCGGTTGGATCCAAGAAAGACAAGGGTCGACCGCCGGACCGTGTCGCGTGGCAATTGTCTCGACTTCTCACACCTTGCGTCCGCGCGATGTTGAGCAGAGCCTTCAGGAACGCATCAGATGTCGAGTCTCAAGAGTCGTGCATTCATCCTATGCTCAGCCATACGGCGCGCGCGCGCCTTGGCTTGTTCAGCTCTCCATCCCTCTCCCGACAGAATCATTCTTCGAACTCTCTCTGATTCCGGCGATCCCGTGAGGGTCCGGCCCAGGAAACCGTGCGTGAGGAAGTCATCGTGTCTAAGCTAGACCTCAACCAACGAACGGATCGACGATACGCACGCCGGCATTCAAGAAATCAGCGCGATTTCGCGTGGCGACCGCCAGACCGTGGACAAGCGCCGTTGCCGCGATGAGACTGTCCTTGACCGACATGGACTTGCCGGTTGTGCGAAGACGCGCCAGCAGTTCCGCCCATTTCAACCCCGTGTCCGCTTCCCAAGGAAGACAGTGGAGGTGCCGGACCCCCGCGTCGAACCAGCGTTCCAGGACAGCCCGCTTCCTTCCCTTGGGAAGGAGGAGAATCCCGAATCGGAGTTCGCCGACAATGACGGGATCGACGGCAATCTCTGGTTCATGCGCGCGAAGCCACGCCACCACTCGCGGATCGGGCGCCGGTTTCGTCGGCTCGCTCAGAACGGTAGCGTCGACCAGGTAATTCACAGCGCATCCGTCGACTCAGAGTCGATCGGGACGAAGAACTCCTTCCGCGGACACTCCAACAGCCAGTCAACGGCGCCCTCGTTCGGCGGAGCCGTGCGCCGGACGAGGCGATAGTTCCCGCGATCGATGCGCTCGACATCGAACTCCTGCCCCGGTTCGATACGGTCCATCTGCCGGAACTCTGCCGGCAAAACGATTTGGCCCTTGGAGGAGACGGTGGTCTTCACCCGGGTAAGATAACGTCTTACCTGCCGAAATGTCGAGGCCTAAAACCGGGCTGCTAAAACCGGGGCGGACAGTGCGAGGCGATCACGGCTCGACGCCGGATGATTGGCAGACTATTCCGTAAACCAGTCCACTTCCTTGCGCAGCCGCAGTAATTGCGCCGGATAGAGCAGCGGCTGCAGCGGACCTTCGCGCACCTGCCGCAGCGCTTCCGCTTTGTCCGCGCCGGGCGCGTACATGACGACGTGCCGCGCCTCCAGCAGCACCCGCGGGCACAGCGTCACGCGCCACTGCTCGAACTTGTGGACGTAGGTCGCGGCCACGCGCTTCCGCCTGTCTTCAATCAACTGGTCACCCGGAAACAGACTCGCCGTATGCGCGTCCGGACCCATCCCGAGGTGAATCACGTCGAACACCTTCGGAATATCGGCTGCATAGTGTGCAGCCGCCTCTCCCGGCGCATATTCCGTCTCCACGCGGTGAACATTCTCTTCCGGAATTCCCGCCGGCACAATCAGGTGCTCGCGAGCCATGCGGTAGTTGCTCTGCTCGTGGTCCGCGGGCACGCACCGCTCATCCACCCAGTACAACTGGACCCGGCCCCAGTCCACCGTTGAGCCGGTCAGTTCCTTGAACAACCCCTTCGGGCTCGACCCACCGGAGATCGCGAAGCTCACCGTGTCCCGGCCCGACAGCAATTCCACCAACCGGTCCGCCGCCTTCATCCGATCATCTCCGCGGCCGCCGCGTGTGCCGCCGCATACACCGGGTCGCGTCCCAGGATCGACAATTCCTCATGGAGCAACTCATAGTCGCCCCGTTTGGGCAGCGATGCCGGGTCCACCTTTACGTCCCATCCGTCTCCGCGCAATTCCACGAAATCGCTACCCGGCTGGAACTCCACGGCCAGCCCCTTGCCCACCACATGCCGCACCCAGCCTGCCATGTAGTACGCCGACATCGGCACACGCTCGCCTAGATACCCAACAGTCGTACCCCGCAGCGTCCGCGCCTGTATCGCCGGGTTGTCGAACTGCTTGGCGATCGCCTCGCGCCACAACGTCAACCGCGTCCACGCCAGGTCCGCCACGACTGTGTCGCTGTCCTCCACTGACTGCATGTACTGCAACTGCGTTCGCAAATCCGCCGCGTCCGCGCTATCCAGAATCAGCTTGTTGGCCAGGCGCAGCACGGGGTCGAACGCCTTCACGCCCATGAGACCCGAACTGCGGCACCAGATGGCCACCGGCAAATCCGGCGCGGTCAGCGAATGCACCACGGGCGGCACATCCGCCAGACTCGCCCGCGTCATCGCAATCTCGATCAACTCGCAGCAAATCTGCTGCCGCCGTCCAAACGGCATCCAGCACTGCGCGCGAACGCCT
>JAEUQD010000496.1 GCA_016789925.1 Bryobacterales bacterium
GGCACGGGTTTCAGAGCAGGGGAGGCGAGGGTGCCGCGATACCGCTTTTCTTCGTGGGGGGATGGGCGGGATTACACTCCGGCGAGAGTGCTAGCGTGCTGGTTCCGGCCGGATACCGGGAAACCCAGCGCAAGTACGAAAGCGAGGCGGATGAGTTCGGCAGACAGTTGGCTGCGCGGGTGGGGGAACAGTCCGGCGAGGAGTTCCGCGCCGTTCAGGACGAAGTACGCAGGCTGGTTGTGGTGGAACGAAAGAAGCCTTCGCTCTATCGCCAAGGCCAGCGTTAACGGGGTGGGGGAAGGACCTTCATGTTGGCTGGGAGCGTGAAGAGTTGGTCGCTAAGGCCCTGGTTGATCGTAACCGCGTCCGAGAAGAGTTCGAAGATCTTTTCGTTGTCGCGGAAGCGAGTCATGGCCCAGGGCCACTGAACACCACCGCCGACATCGCGGTACTTGGAGAAGAAAGTGACCTCTTCGCGACGCTCCTTGGTGGCCGGGTCGCGGCGATAGAAGACCTGGCGGACCGGAAGCCGTGTGGATTGGTGGATCATGACGGTGAGGGTGACGTTCTCGTCGTCGGTGATGTCGAGCACTTCCACCGGCTGGTTTTGGAAGACCTGGGAGCCTTGATGCTCCAGGAGTAGACCTGGTTCGTTGCGGCGCTGCCGGAGGAAGTAGAAGAAATTGCGGCGCGTGGTGTCGCGATAGCGCGTGAGGGTGGCTTCGGGTAGTGGGGTCGCGCCACGGAAGGTTATCGAATAGCCTTTCTCCTCATCAAACAGGATGGCGTAGTCTTCATCCTTGCCGAAAGCCTGGCGCTCGCGTTGATAAATCCTGCCCGGTTCCGGTTTGTCCGATGGCGTGAGGTAGCGCGTATAGATGGTGGCGCGGGCGAGTCCGGTGAGACGTTCCCGATAGAAGGAGTAGGCGCGGCCGCTTTCAATGCGGTCCTGGACGGCGAGGAACCGCTCACCGCCGAGGGCCTGGAGCGTGTCCTGGAGCAGGGAGCGCCCGCGGTCCTGCTTGGACTGGGCTCTTACGAGGGCAGCCGACGCGAGGCAGCCTAGCGCGGTGCGGCGCGTCACGGTCTACGCCCCAAGTCCAGGGCGGAAATGCCCGAATTGAAACGCGTGCTTTGAATCGTCAAATCGGTGAACTTGCGTCCGTTGTGTTTCACGATGATGCGGGTAGGCATACGGATTCCATCGAATTCGCGCCAGTTGGAAAGAGCGTGTTCGACCATCACGGACCGGTTGCCTGTGGCCTCCGAGAGATAAGTGAGGCGCGCGGGCAGCGCGGTTTGTTCATCGAAATAGACTCGTACGGCCTTGTCGGGGCCGCTGGTGATTTGAATAATGTTCGCTCCAAGAGAACAGACGGTCCGGTCCTGCGTCAGGTTGCTTAAGGCGAGGGTGAAAGGCAACTGGAGGAGTTCGTCTTCAGCCTGCCGGATCATGGGGGCGCTCATCTGGGCAAGGCCGGTGGGCCGTGCAATCCAGCCGACCTCGCCGTTATAGAACAGGACGGAGCGCCCATAGGGCAAGTCCTGCTCCTGGCGCAAAGTATGCGGGGCCAGCCACTTGTTGGTCTCCTTGATCTTCATGGAGGTGGGGCCCATCCAGACGCTTCCCTCGGCCACGGAGAGCCAGTCCTTCACGGACTGCAGCTTGTCGAGGCCACCCATGGCCTGCTGCATACGCTTCAGCCAGTCCTGCCCGCGGGAGATGCTTTCCGGGTCGGTGCGCGGGGTGACAGGCTTCGGGCTGGGAATGGAGAGGTCAATGGGCAGGACCGGCCGGCCGACACTAGTGAGCGGGGAATCGAACAAGGTGGAACTACCGACGACAACCATGAGGAGCGCGTCGGGCGTCCAGCCTTGCGCGGCCCGATGAACGTCGGCGGGGGTAAGTGAGGTGAGTTGGCGCTGCAAGGCGAGGAGGCGGTCCGCACCAAGGCCGATGAGGGCCGTCCGTTCCGATTCCGCCAGTAGGGCAGCCACGGGTTGATACTGGAGCGCGATTTCGGCCTGCGCGCGCGCGATGGCGTCGTTGAGGTCGGTTTCCAAGGGAGGCGCGGCGCGAAAGCTCTCGATCTCGGCAAGCACTAACTGCAACAACTCGGTCGTGAAGGACGGGCGGCAACCGAGTTTGATTTGCACCGAGGCCGGGTAGACATCGCCGCCGACGAGGTTGGCGGCGATCTGGGCCTCCCACTGCTGCTTGGAGGAGAGCGCCTTGTGGAGGCGGCTGCCTGGTCCCCCTCCAAAAAGAAAGGCGGCTGCCAGGGAAGCGGCAAAGGTGGGCTCGGAAGCCTGAGGGCCAAGCAGGCCGACGAGCACGGCCGAGCGTCGGGCATCGCGTTTGTCGGCGAAATGGAGGCCAGGCACCGGGGAGGGGTTTAGTTTAGGGTAAGGATGGGATTGGGCGCGCGGGGCGGCCCAATCGGAGAACTGTGAGGTAATCGTGGATTTCAGTTGCGCGGCGTCGAAGTCGCCCTCGATAACAAGGACGGAAGAAGACGGCGCGTAGCGAGTCTGGTAGAAGTTGACGACGTCTTCCCGGCCAATGTTGTCGAGATGCTCGTATTCGACACGCCAGCCAAGAGGAGAGGATGCGCCATAGAGAGCAGAACTGAACTCGCGGGCGGCGATGAGGTCCGGATCGTAGTTACGGCTGCCGACACGATCGCGCAGGCCGCCCCGAATCGCATCAAAGGCGTCGTCCTCGAAGGCCGGTTGGGTGAGGACATCGTGGAAGAGGCTGAGAGCGCGGGCCAGGCTCTCACTGGGTGCGGCGAAGGAGAGACTGGAGATCAGTTGCGAGACCTCGGCCGAGAGGGAGACGCCCGCGAGGTCGAGGGCTTCGTCGAGGCGCTGGCCGGGAAGAGCGCCGGTACCACCGGAACGGAGAGAGAGCGCGGTGACGTAGGCGAGACCGGCCTTCTCGGGAGGGTCGTTTACGCTGCCGGTGGGCACCAGGAGAATACCGCGGACGGCGGGCAACCGGCGGTTCTCTTGCAGATGGACGGTCAGCCCGTTCGGCAGCTTGAAGCGGTCGCCCCGAGGGACGGAGAAGGTCGGAAAGGGGGGGAAGGAGAGACCGAAGGAATAATCGAAAACAGCCGGCTTTGGCGGTGCGGTGCGGGTTGAACCCCGGCGAATGACAATCACCTTGGAACCGGGTGTAGCGGACGGCGCGGCTTCGGTGCGGGGCGGGCTAGCCTTAGGTTTGGCAGGGCGCGTTTGCTGGGCCCAGGCGGTGAGCGCCAGGGGAAGCAGGAGGAGAAGGGCTTTCATTGGCCGGCTCCTCCGAGGGTCACCACGCGGGTTTCCCCACCCCAGACCACATAGCGGCGTGTATCGGACAGGTATTGCGCCGCCTGACGTTGAAGGTCAGCCGCAGTAGGCTTGTCAAGGGCGGCCAGCGCCGCAGCGAAGGGCTTGACACCGCCGTAACTGGACGAGGCTCGCACGAGCAGGCGAGCCGATCCGGCCAGCGTCTCGGCCTGGCGAAGAACACCCGTGCGGATCCAGGCGCGTGCGCGTGCCAAAGTGGCCTCATCCACGGGACGTTCCCGAAGTGTTCCGAGCGCGCGTTGCACGGCGGATTCAATTTCGGAGAACTCACGGCCCGGAGCGGGCGTGACAAAGATGGCAAAAAGCGTCGAGTAGCCGTCACCGGGCCAGCTGGGGAAGACGCGAAGATTGAGAGCCAGTTGCTTTTCGACGATCAATTCGCGCCGCAGCAGGGCCTGCGCGCCCGCGTCGAGGATGGCGCCGAGCAGGTCAAAGCCTGCGTCGTCGGGGTGAGCGCGGGCGGGGCGAGGCCAGGCGACCGCCCAAACCGCTTCGTCGTTATCGGTGAGTTCGACCCGCACTTCCTTGCCGGGCACGGCAGGTTCCGGCGTGGGGCGCGGGGAGGGTGCGCCGGGCGGAAGCGTCCCGAAATACGTTTCTGCCAGGCGTCGGGCAGCGGCCGGGCTGAGAGCACCCGAGATGGCAAGCGACATGTTGCGGCCGGTGTAGTGGTTCTTCCAGAATTCTTCGGCATCACGGGACCGGAGGGACTCCAGATCGGAAGGAGAGCCGGCCATGCGGAGATAAGGATGGTTTGGGAAGGCAAGTGGAAACAGAGCAGCGTAGAGCTTGAAAGCGATCAGGTTGCGCACCTGCTCGTCCAAACGCTGCTGGAGAGCGTCCCGATCCTCATAGAAACCGCGAAACGAGGGCCGCTTGAGCCAGTCGCCGGTGAGCTTAAACCAGAGTTCGGCGCGGTTGGCGGCGATGGTAGCGGTCAAGTCGGTGGATTCGGTTTGGACAGTGATCCCAGTGTCATAGAAATGATTCAGCAGGAAGGCGCGGTTGATGACAAAAGGGGTGCTGAATCGCCTGGCGGACTCCCAGGCAATGCGGGCCTTGAGCCGGTAATCCTGGGCGGTGAGCAGATTGGCTTTGGGGCCACGCTGAAGCTCGGTATCGCGAAGGTCCAGCCACTCCTCGCCCTTCAGTAGCGCTTCCTTTTCGGCGGTGGCGTCGGTGCTGCCGAGGTCGCCGCCGCGAAGATACATCGTCTCAAAAAGGCGGGCGACACCGCTCTTGCCGGGGGGATCGTCAGCCAACCCGGCGTTGACGCGGAGATGCATGGATACGATGGGCGTGTCCTGGCGCTCGAGCACGACCACCTTCAGGCCGTTGGAGAGCGTAAACTCCTGGACGCTCGCTGCTAGCGCATCCCAGCCTGCCGCCAGGGCCGAGGAGGCCATCAGCGCGAATAGCGTAATTTTCCCAGGTACACCCATCCTCACTCTAGTGTATCGGCGGGCGCCGCCTTCGAGTTTAGACCGTGTCTGATAGTGCGATGATCGAAAGCAATGCACCGGAGACAGTTGCTGAAGACGGTAGCCGCTCTGCCGGCTTGGAGCCGCGCGGCTTACGGACAGGTTGGGGCGCGGACGTGGCTTGGTGCGGACTACTGGGCTAACCCACTTCAAGATTGGCGGACGCGGGATGGGCGAATGGAGTGTCACGTGTCCGGCGGGGACCGCAACGTGTTCTGGCTCACGCGCGAGGTGGGCGCGGGCGGCGAGTTCACGATGAGCGTGAGGATGGGATCGCTGGCGCCGGCAAAGGAAGGATGGGCGGGGTTTCGCGTGGGCATGCGCGGCTTCTTCGGCGACTACCGGGATACGGCGCTGAAGGGGTTGGGGCTGGAAGCGGGAGTGAAGGCGGATGGCCGGCTGTTTGTGGGCAGAGAAGAGTCGGCGGGAACGGTCCGTTCGCTGGAGGAATTGACGCTGCGGCTGACGGCGTCGGGCGGGCGGTTCCGGCTGGAGGGAGGCGGGGCGGCGGTGGAGCGGGAGGTTCCCGCTTCGTGGCTGGAAGGGGGAGTGGCTTTGGTGTCGCATGCCGGACGCTATGAACCGCACGATCCCCGGTTTCCGAAGGAACCGTTGGCGGCGAATACGGGGAAGCCGGCGCAAGTGCGCGGCGGGGAATGCCGGTTCTGGTTTCGGGACTGGACGATGGAGGGTGCGGGCGTGCGGGAACGAAAGGAACGGGCGTGGGGTCCGATCCTGTTCAACCAGTACACGGTTTCGCGCGGAGTGATGAAGATGGCGGTGCAGCTGAGGCCATCGGAGGGAGATGAAGGTCCGGCAGTACTGCGCGTGGGCGGCAGGCGGATGGAAGCGCCCGTAGAGCCGCTGTCGTCAATGGCGGTGTTCCGGGTGACGGACTGGGACGCCGGGCGGGATTGGGAGTATGAGGTGGTTTTCGGAGAGGCGTCGCTGCGGGGGACTATCCGGCGCGACCCGGCGGACAAGCCGCGGTTGCTGGTAGGGGCGCTCACCTGTCAGGGCGAGTTTGGCTTTCCGCATGTCGAGATCGCGGAGCATCTGGCGGCGGCGAAACCCGATCTGTTGTTCTTCACGGGTGACCAGCTTTATGAGGCGAATGGAGGCTACGGGATTCAGCGGGGTCCGCTGGCGGCGGCGCGGCTGGACTATCTGCGCAAGTGGTACATGTTCGGCTGGGCGTGGGGCCAACTGACGAAAGACATTCCTTGCGTGTGCCTGCCGGACGATCACGATGTGTATCACGGGAATGTATGGGGCGCGGCGGGGCGGCGGGCGGAGTATCCGGCGGGGGTGAATCCGATGGAGCCGGGCGTGAACCAGCAGGACGGGCAGGATTCCGGAGGCTTCACGATGGCGGCGGAATGGGTGAACCTGGTTCAGAGAACGCAGGTGTCACATTTGCCGGATCCGGTGGACCCGACGCCGGTGGAGCAGGGCATTAGCGTCTATTTCACGCACCTGTTGTGGGGTGGAGTGAGCTTTGCGCTATTGGAGGACCGGAAGTTCAAGTCCGCGCCCAAGGCGCTGATGCCGGAGGCGCGGATCAGGAACGGGTGGCCGCAGAACCCTGAGTGGGACGCGGCGCGGCAAGGCGATGTGGCGGGAGCGGAATTATTGGGGGCGCGGCAGGAGCGGTTTCTGGAGCGATGGTCGCAGGACTGGGACGGCGTGTCGATGAAGGCAATGGTGTCGCAGACGATCTTCTGCAACCTATGCACGCTGCCCAAAGAGGCGATGAGCGATGCAGTGACCTCGAAGTTAAAAGTGGAGCCGTTGGGTGGCTACGCGGTGAACGAGAAACTGACGATGGACCACGATTCCAACGGGTGGCCGCAGACGCCGCGGAACCGGGCGCTGCGGACGGCGCGATCGTGCCTGGCAGTCCATATTGCGGGGGACCAGCACTTGGGGTCGACGGTGCAGTACGGGATCGACGAGTTCCGGGATGGTCCGTTTGCGTTCTGCACGCCGGCAATCTCGAATGTCTTTCCGAGGCGGTGGTATCCGCCGCAGGAGGGAGGGAACCGGCGGCCGGGGTCGCCGCGGAACACGGGGGATTACCGCGATGGATTCGGTAACCGGATGACGGTACACGCGGTCGCGAATCCACAGCAGTTTGGCGTGGGCTATGCAGCGTTGAATGAGCGCGCGCCGGGGTTTGGGCTAGTGGAATTCGACAAAGGCCGTGGCGAGATCACGCTGACCAACTGCCGGCGCTGGGACGGCAAGCCCTTTCCCGGTTGGCCGGTGAAGATTCGGGTCTGGGACAACGGTTTGGGCGAAGCGAAGTGGAGCTTACGACTGGGGCGCAAGGTGAACGGGCTGGTGGAGGTGCGGCAGGGAAAGGAGGGCTACATGACGCGGCTGGTGGAGCCCTTGGAAGCACTGCCGGTGTGGGGCGGCGGGCAATGGACCGTGAAGGTGAATGGGCGGGTTATCGGGACCGTTGCGGCGGCGAAATCGAGAGTAGCTGCGATACCATGAAGCGAGTGGGCCCGTAGCTCATCTGGATAGAGCATCGGCCTTCTAAGCCGAGGGTAGCAGGTTCGAGTCCTGCCGGGCCTACCAGGTTATTTCGATCAACATCCGCCTCCCTGAGTATCATGAGATGGATGTTGCAGCTTCTTCTTTTCTGTCTTGGTGCCGGGGTGCTGTGTGCGCAATCCGGGAGACCACGCATTGCCGTGGGAGGGATCAGCCACGAGTCGGATTCGTTCAGCCCGACGCCGACGAGACTGGCCGACTTTGGATGGCCTGGTCTGAAGACCGCCGAGTTCCTGCCTTTGCACGAGAAGGCCGCCACGACGATCGCGGGGTACATCGAAGGGGCGCGCCGGTACGGCCTGGAACTCCTCCCCACGATGTTTGCGAACGCCACTCCCGGCGGGCCGCTGACCAATGAGACTTTCGACACACTGTCCGGGGAACTGATCCGGCGGCTACAAGCGATTCCCAAACTGGACGGGGTGCTGCTGGCATTGCATGGCGCGATGGTGGTGGAAGGGCACCCGCACGGGGACGCAGAACTGATGCGGCGGATTCGGGCCGCGCTGGGGAAGAACATTCCGATCATGGTGGTCCACGATTTCCATGCCAACGTCTCGCCCGAGATTGTGGATCTCACAACGGTTCTGGTGACTTTTAAAGAATGCCCGCACCTGGATCCGAAAGACCGGGGCATCCAGGTGGCGCGGATCATGGCCGACACGGTGGCTGGCAAGGTGAAGCCGGTGCAGGCGTTGTCGAAGCCTCCGATGATCCTGAACCTGATTCATCACGACACGTTTAAGCTGCCGCTGAAACCGATTGTGGACGCGAGCAAGGCGCTCGAGAAACAACCCGGCGTGCTGGCGGCGAGCGTGCCAGGCGGCTATCAGTGGGGCGATGTGCCGTGGGTTGGGCCGGGTGCGATTGTGGTGACGAATGGCGATGCGGCGCTGGCCAAGCGCGAGGCGGAACGGCTGACGGGGATGCTGATGGATTTACGGCCCAAGCTGACGATGAAACTGCCCGACGCCGCCGAGGCGGTGAGGATGGCGATGGCGGCGGACAAGTTTCCGGTGGCGCTGATCGACACGGGCGATAACATCGGCGGGGGCGCGGCGGGCGACAGCACGTTCATCCTGAGCGAGTTGCTGCGACAGAAGGCGCAAGGCTGGGTGGTGGTGATCGCCGACCCGGCGGCGGTGGACGCGGCGACGCGGGCGGGGATCGGCGGGAAGTTCGAGATGAAGGTTGGGGGGAAGACCGACCGCTTTCATGGGGAGCCGGTGCTGGTGCAAGGCCGTGTGCGGTCGCTACACCTGGGCGAATATATCGAGACGGAAGTGAGGCACGGCGGCGCACGCTATCACGACATGGGGCACACGGCGGTGATCGAGGCGGCGGGGTCGACACGGGATTTGCAGAACCTGCTGGTAGTTACCCGAAAGCGCAGTTCGCCGAACAGCTTGCACCAGATCATCAGCAATGGGATCTATCCGGAACGGCAGAAGATCTTGGTGGCGAAAGGTACAATCGCGCCTCGGGCGGCCTATGAGCCAATCGCGGCGAAGCTGATTGAGGTGGACACGCCGGGAGTTACGGCGGTGAATCCGAAGCGGTTCACCTACAAGAAAGTGCGCCGGCCCTTGTTCGGATTGGATTAACTGAGAGTCCAACGGGCGAGGCGCAGAACGGAAAAGGGCGGGTCGGGCAATTTTACGACTGTCGCGCCACTGCGCTTGGACTCGTACCAGAGGGTGAGTAACTGACGGTTGGGCAATTCCACGGTGGAGGGGTAACCGATATCGCCGGTTCCGTCGTCGGAGAGGACGATCTCGCCGGACCAGGTGCGTCCGTGGTCTTCGCTGATGCGGGCATGGTTGCCACGCGGTGGCCTGCGGTAGCCGTAGGACATCAGCAGGCGGTTATCGCGTAACCGGATGAGATGAGACGGCAAACCCCACACTCCGATGGGTCGGGGAATGGACCAGGTTTTGCCGCCGTCGCTCGATTCACATTGCAGCGTTTCGCGTTCGTTGACTTTGTTGTGATTCCGGATATGGACGACGATGCGATGGTCCGCGGTTTCAACCGCGTGTAACTCGTGATAGTGGACGGTTTCGTCACCAGGCCGCGTCGGAATCCAGGACAGAAGCCGCCATGTGAGCCCATCGTCAGTCGACTCCCAGACTCCCGCCCGGCGCGTGGACGCGGGGTGTTCCTTGCCGGCGAACAGCAGGCGGCCATCGCTGAGGACAACGGGTCCGTGGGGTGCGGTGGCGGGGACGCGGTAGGGTGGCGACCACGTGAGTCCGCCGTCGACTGACCGAAGCATCCAAGAACCTACGAGCGATTGGCGCTGCTCATGTGTGGTGGCGCGCTGTACGGACTGCCACCGTTCGAACCGGTCGGCGTCCCAGCCTTTGGTGTCCGCGAGAATCCGCTCGTAGGCGAGCGAGGTGAACGTGTTGACGAGGATGGAGCCCTTAGGTGTTTCGATGATGCCTGCATCGCGGTCGTCGATGGGCGTGTCCATGATGATCTGCGGGTAACTCCACGTGAGGCCGTCATCGGGGGAACGGATAATCTCGATGCGTCCGAACGGGCAGACGTGTCCTTCGCGCCCTCCGGAGTAAGCAGCGACTAAGTGGCCGTTCTTGCACCGCGCCAGGGTCGCCCAGGCGTGGTAGTGGTTGGGTTGCCGGGTAATGACCCGGATCGGGTCGACTTGAGCGCGGGAGGCCTCCAGCAGGGCAGGTGCGACCGAAAGGAAGAGCCGGCGCGACCACACGGCCGGATTAGTCGACATAAAGGAACTCGTTGGAGCTCAGAAGCATTTGGGCGAAGTTCGCGAATGCTTTGCGGGCTGCCTGGGACGGTTGTTCGTTCGCGCGCGCGTAGATGGCGTGTTGTTCCTCCAGGTAGCTTTCGGCCGCCTGGACTTCTACCGCAGAAGGCTTTCGCGACAGGGTGACCATGTAGGCCGCTTCTATCTTGGCCCTGACCGGTGAACCTTCGCCGGCCAGAGCGGCGACGCGTGTGGCCACGTTGGTTGCCGCTTCCCAGACAAACCGGTCGTTCATCATCGTGAGCGACTGCAAGGGTGTGGCCGAGGGGACTCGCTGCGTGCAGTTGGTGTCGATGATCGGATAGTCGAAGACGCCGAGAAAGCTGACCGGGTAGGTACGGCGGGCGGTGAGATAGATGCTGCGCCGCCAGCGCGCGTCCGCGGGTTCTTTGGAGGAGACGACCTGCACGCCGTCGGGCTGCATTTCGAGCGCGATCGCCGGTCCACCCTGGCTGGCGTTGAGCTTGCCTGAAACGGCGAGGAGAGAGTCGCGCAGGGTTTCCGCATCCAGACGCCGGAGGCTCATGTGCCACAACAGGGAGTTGCCCGGATCGTTGATCTTCGCTTTGGC
>JAEUQD010000548.1 GCA_016789925.1 Bryobacterales bacterium
GAGCTGGGCGGTGGTCGCGGCGAGGTCCTGCTCTTTGCGCATGAGCGGGTAGTAGGAGGTGGCGGCCGTGTCGAACATGTTGCCGGAGGACACCAGCAACTGGCGGACAAACTGGTCGTAAGGGAGGTTCTTGCGGAAGGAGTTATGGAGCCAGCGGGTAAAGGTGTAAGGCCCTTTGTTATAGAGCAGTTGCTTGGTGTTCGAGAGGTGGTCGCCCCAATAGGTGGCCCAGTGGTCGGCATATTCGGGGCGGTTCACCAGTTCGTCGACCAGCTTGGCGCGCTTGTCCGGGGACTTGTCCGTGAGGAACCGCCGCGCCTCGGCCGCCGTCGGAATCAGCCCGATGATATCGAGATAGGCCCGGCGGAGAAACTCGTCGTCCGAGGCGCGGGCGGATGCCGGGATGCGGAGACGGCGCAGCTTGTCGCCGACGTGCTTGTCGATGAAGTTGAACTGTTCGAGGGGCTCGGCTTCTTGGGTGGAGATCACGACGCCGACCTTGGCGGCGGCCACCACGCCCGGGGCGCGCACCATGATGGCGGTTTCGCCGCCGCGGCCGGAGGTGACTACGCCGGCCTGCGAGACTGAGGCGATGGAGTCGTCGTTGGAGCTGAAACGGACCAGGTGGGTGACGTCGGCCTCCGAACCGTCTGAGAAGCGGGCGGTGACGAGCAGACGGCGCGTGGCCTGTTTGCCATAAAGCAGGCTGTCTTCGGGGAGAATGCGCAGCGACATCATGCGCCGGTCGGTCTTTTCGTCGCGGGGCGCGCCGGCGCGGAGCCAGCCGAGCAGTGCGTTGTAATCGTCCGAGCCTTCTTTGATCAGCTTGCCGCCGCCGTGCTTCACCTGGAAGGTGGGCTTCTTGAGGAGGAGACTGTCTTCCGCGCGCTGTTTGTCGATGCGGCGCGAGTTGTGCTTGTTGACGATCATGTCCCAGTCGGGCGCGGGATCGTAGCCAAACAGCGAGAGCTTGAAGCCGCCCTGCCCGTTGAGCGAACCGTGGCAGGACGCGCCGTTGCAGCCGTACTTGGTAAGGATGGGCAGAATGTCGCCGGCGAACGACGAGACGCGCGCGGAATCGCCTTGCTGAACAAGCGCGGTGGTGGCGGCTTCGAGGTGGGCATAGCGGACGCGAATGCGCGCGCCCCCATTGCCGGCTGCCCGGACAAGACCTTCCGGCGAGACGGTGGCGACCGCGGGTTTGGCGGAATCGTACGTTGCCTGGGCCGTGACATCCGCCGAGGTGCCGTCGGGGTAGTGCGCCGTGACGACTAGGCGCTGTGTCGCGCCCTGGCCGAACAGCAGCGGATTTTCAGGCGCGATCGACAGGCGCGCGGGCTTGCCCGGTGCGCACAACGCCGCCAGAGCCGTCATCAAGAACAGAACGTAAATTCGCATCTAGTCCACCAGAAAGGAGATTCGGGGCGCTTCCTGCAATTGGCCGGCGGCGCGTCCCAGGATCGAAATGCGCGCGGCGCGGCCCAGTTGAGCATCGGCAGTTGCTTTGAAGCGCAGCGTTGCGAGGTCGGGAGTGGCCTCGACCGATTCGAGCGAGACACCCGAGGGAAGGTTTTCGGCCGAAAACTGGATCTCGGAGGTGAAATCGGCTTGACGGCGGACCATCACCTTGAGGCTGGCCGTGCCGCCGCGCACCAGGTTGAGACTGGTAAAAGCGCACTCGAGCGAGAAGAGGGGTTTCTCGGCCACCACCAGATACGAGCGGTCCACACGCACCCAGGCGCGCCCCTCTCCGCCGCCGGAACTGACTTGGCCGGTTTTCCAGGCCTCGGCCTTAGTGGCGTCGCGGATCACGAGTTCGGAGAACGACCCGGGTTGCAAGCCGCTGGCGGCTTCCAGTTCAATGACCCCTTCGGATTCGCCGGCGGGAACACGGGCAGACTTGAGCGTCACGCCTGGCGGCAGACCGTCGACAACGAGCGGGATTTCGGCCTTGTGCCCTTCCGCGCGGTCCGCGTTGATCGTCAGCTTCTTTGTCTCGCCCGGGTAGAGGAACGGCTGGTCGGCGGCAAGTTGCAGTTCGTAGCTGGGCTGGGCTTTCCGGATGACGAGTTGATAAGGGAAGTCCTCGCCGGTGACGGCGGAAACGTTGCGTACTTCCAACTGGTAGTCGCCCGTCTCTTTGAAGGTATGGAAGATCTTGGAGTCCTTGTTGAAAGGGACTCCGGGAAGCGTAGCATCGTCGTTCACGGCGATTTGCTTGCCCGCGGCGTCGAGAAGCCGGAGGTGCGAGTCGGCCGGCGAGCCGAAGCGCATGGCGCGGACTTCGAACACCATCGCTTGTCCGGCCTCGGCCTTCACGGGGAACCGGTGCGGCTCGCGATACCGGGCGGTGCCGGTGATCGGGTTTTCGTCGACGAGAAACGTCGCGGGATTCGAGCGACCTTCGGAGAGAACGGTGAGTTCGTAGGGGCCGGGCTGGACTTCAGCAGAGACTGTAATCCGGGCGGTGGCGGAATCGCCGCGGGCTTGCAACAGTTCGGCGCGAATACCGGGATGATTGAACGCGAGCGTGGCCTGGGGGTTGAGGAGTGCGCGGCCGAATAGCGTGACCTCGGTGGTGACGCCGGGAGCCACGGCAAGGGGCGACACAGTGGACAGATGAGGCGAGCGGCGAATGTCGAGCTGATAGGCGAAATTGGGATCGTTCCGGGCATGAGTCGGCTGAACGACAGCCAGGTAGTCGCCGGTGGCCGTGAACTTGTGGACGAGGAAGGGGTCCCAGATAAAAGTGTCTTCGTCGTGGTCCAGCTTGCGTCCCTCGGCATCGAGAAGGATGAGCGCGGCGTCGAGGCCGTTGCCATTGCGGGCGGCGCGAAGGTCGAAAACCAAGGTCTCGCCGGCCTGGGCGCGGAAGCGGAAGAAATCGAAGTCGTTGTCGCGCGAAAGATGTGCGTTGATTGTGGCGGGCAGGGTGACGGTCTCGGCTTCGTCGAGAGCCGAGTTAGGCTCGCGTTCGGTGTGATGGCGCAGGTCGCCGACTCGGAACAACACGGGGTTCGACGCGCCGCGCGGAGTCACCACCCGAAACTGATGATGGCCAAAGCGCGCGCCGGCGGGCACGGTGAATTCCGCTTCCAGGCGCGTGGACGACACGGAAAGCAAGCGGGCCTTCAAACCACCGCCCGTGAAGAGGGCGTGGGCAGACCGGTCGAGGTACTGGCCGAGCAGCTCGACCGTCACAGTCTGGCCGGGCTGCGCCCCTTGCGGGAAGACCGAGGCGAGCGTGGGAAGACGGTGTTCCACGACGGGCGTCTTTGCGCCGTCGACGGCGGCCAGCGCCGACACCCCAACCAGAAGAGACAGAACGCCGTAACGCACTTTGTTAAGATGAGGACCTTGGTGAAGATCCTATCATGAAAACGTTTCAGATCGCCGTTTTGGCGGGTGATGGCATTGGGCAGGAAGTGATTCCGGCCACCCTGGAAGTGCTGCAAGAGTGCGGCCGGAAACACGCGCTGAGCTTCGAGTGGACCTACTACGATTGGGGCGCGGAGTATTACTTCAAGTACGGCCACATGATGCCGCCGAATGCCTTGGAGTTGCTGAGTTCGGCGGATGCGATTCTGTTGGGGGCGGTAGGCCACGTCGACATTCCGGACAACATTACCCTGAACGGAATGCTGTTGCCGATTCGTCGCGGGTTCGACCAGTTCGCGAATGTGCGCCCGGCGGTTCTGTTTGAGGGCGTGGATTCGCCCCTGGTGGGTCGCCATGCCGGCGACATTGACATGGTGGTGGTGAGGGAGAACACCGAAGGCGAGTATGCGCAGATCGGCGGCTTCCTCTACCATCACCAGCCGGATGAAGTGGCGGTGCAGACGTCGGTATTCACGCGGCGCGGCTGCGAACGCGTAATTCGCCATGCCTTCGAGTTGGCCCGGAAGCGGAACGGCAAGAAGAAGGTCGCCTCGATCACGAAGTCGAACGCGCAAGGCTACAGCATGGTGCTGTGGGACCGGACATTTCAGGTAGTGGCCCACGAATTTCCGGACATCGAGACCGAGAGCCTGCTGGTGGACGCGGCGGCGATGAATTTCGTCCGCAGGCCCCAGAGCTTCGATGTCGTGGTGGGTTCGAACCTGTTTGGCGATATTTTGAGTGACCTGTCGGCTATCGTGACGGGCTCCATCGGCCTGGCCGCCAGCGCCAATCTGGACCCGACGCGGCGTTTCCCATCGATGTTCGAGCCGGTCCACGGCACCGCGCCGGACATCGCGGGTAAGGGTATTTCGAATCCGTTGGCCACCATGTTTTCGGCGGCGATGATGCTGGACCACCTGGGAGAAGCGGCGGCGGCCGCCAGCCTGGAAGGGGCGGTGAAGCAAGTGTTGTCCAAGCGTGAAGCGCGCACGGCGGACCTGGGCGGGCAAAGCACAACAAGACAAGTAACCGATGCGGTCCTGTCCTGCATCTAAGAAGAAGTGACCCGACGGACACTACTGGCCGCACCGGGCCTCACGACGGCCAAGCTGACGCCGGAAACGGCGCGCGCCTTCGATGCGTACGTGAGGAAGCGCGAAGCGCAGATTGCGGTGCGCGGGCACCAACGCGGGTTCCTTTGGGTGCTGGAAAAGCCGGACCTTGCCCAGCAGGTCAAGCGGGATACGGTTGTGAAGGCTTATGTAAAAGGGGCGACAGAGGATGTGGGCGATGGGCTCGCGCACGACTGGGTGGGCTCGACGTTTATCCCGGGAGCGACGCGCAAGGGCGTTCTTGCCTTTGTGCAGGACTACAATCGCCACCAGGAGTTCTACCAGCCGGAGGTGCTGCGGTCCCGGCTGGTCTCGCGCAACGGGGACCTTTTCAAGGTCTATCTTCGGCTCAAGAAAACCAAGGTGATCACCGTGGTGCTCGACACCGAATATGACGTCACCTATTTTCAACTCGACCCAAACCGTGCCTACAGCCGGTCACTCAGTACCCGCATGACGGAACTGGAAGACGCAGGAACGCCTCAAGAGAAGGAGTTACCGGCCGGCCAGGATCACGGCTTTCTGTGGCGCTTGAACACTTACTGGCGCTTCGCCGAACAGGACGGAGGGACTTACGTGGAGTGCGAAGCCATTTCTCTCAGCCGGGGGATTCCGATGTTTCTGGGGCCCGTGGTTTCGCCGATCATCCGTTCCCTTCCTGAAGACTCTCTGCGGCAAACCCTCGATCTGACGCGAAAGCACGTTCTCGCCCGCGGAGTTTAGGGACTCTCCATCGCGGAGCCGACTTCTTCAAGCGTGGTGGTGTTCTCGCCTTCGTAGCGGGTGTGAGGCGGAGTTCGCAAACGACGGACGGAGCCCTGGAGTTCGCGTTCGAGGCCCCAGCCGGCGTCGTTGCCGACGATGACGATGACGGGGAGGTTGTGGAAACCCGTGAAAACAAAGCGCGAGCGCGGTTCCCGTTCCTATAAATTATAGAGAGACTTTAGTTGCCGATTGGGAAGCCTATTGATTCTTCAGCGATAGGCTTCGCGGCGGTTGCGGATACCGGTGATCTCGATAGCGTTTTCGTCCTTCAGATCGAAAAATACCCGGTAGTCGCCACAGCGCAGCCGGAAATCGGTGCGCGGCGGCTTGAGCTTTTCTTTATATCACCGGAGCGACTGGCCAGGTACCGATCAACGCAGTGGAGAATCTGCATCGCCGTTTCCCGCGCGATCGCCCGCAGATCGGCGCGCGCTTCCGGCGACCAGATGACCGCGATCCGTTCCGGCGCGTCGTCCTCGCTCACGGATGCAGTCCGAACTCGCGCAGGATCTCTTCGTGCGGAATGCCCTCGCCGCGGGCGAGCGATGCCCGTGCACGCTCCAACGCCGCCTCCGTCTCGGGAGTGATCTCGTCTTCTTCCACCGGCGCCAGCGCCAGCGACCTCGCCAGCGGCTCCACCATCACCTCCAGCAGACTCCGCACCGCGTGCAGCTTCTCGGCCGGCAGCATCTCCAGCAACGCGTGAGCCTGCCGGCGTTCCTGATCAAGATTCGTTTCCATCGTCGCTTCCTAAGGCGGCTGAAGCTCGGCCATCACTGTACGGGATCGGTGTGCATTTGAAACCAGCGCCGCGCTACTATCTACCAATGCTACCCGATCCGATTTCCGTGCCGGGCCTGCCGGCGAACAATAATACGTATTCGCAGGCGGTGCGGCTGAACGATTTGGTGTTTGTGTCCGGGCAACTGGGCGTGAGGCCGGGCACGAAGGAGCTGGCCGGGCCCGGCATTCCCGAGCAGACACGGCAGGCGCTGGACAATATCGCGCGGATTCTGGATGCGGCGGGTTCGTCGATGGGGCAGGTGGCGAAGGTGAATATCTTCATCACGGACTTCACGCTGCTGGCGGAGATGAACGCGGTGTACGCGGGTTACTTTCCGCACCGTCCGGCGAAGACGACGGTGGAGATCGCGCGGCTTGATCTCGATGCGCTGATCGAGATCGAAGTTATTTCTTCTTGCCGCCCAACTGCCATTCCGTGAAGGGGCTGCGCGCGCCGCGCGCGTTGACGTTCAGGAGGTAGGGCTTCTTGGACTGGAGGGCGCGCTGCATGGCCGGGCCGACTTCGTCGAGGGAAGTGATGTTTTCGCCTTCGCCGCCGAAGCCGAGGGAACCGTCGCCGGTGATCATCACGACCGGGCTCCTCCCCTTGGATATACCGATGCGGGTTGAAGTCTATTGCGCGGAGAAGGTTAGGCCATAATGGAAGCAATGGCAACCGTCCACATGAGCGAAGCCGAGGTAGCTCGCGATCTTCATGCCGCGCTGGCCAAGGTACAGCAAGGCGTCGAGATCGTGATCGAGCAGGACCACCGGCCCGTCGCTGTACTGCGCGCACAGCATCGCAGCGGACGGCCCATTACCGAAATCCTTCGCGAAGCCAGGCAGCGCAACTCTACCGTGACGCTCGATGAGGACTTCGGAAAGGATCTCGAAGAGATCGTCGCCAGCCATCAGCAACCCTGGACTCCTCCAGCGTGGGATTAACTGGATTAGTGCTGGACTCCAGTGCCGTGATCACTGCGGAGCGGAAAAAGCAGCCAGTCGCGGGCTTTATCGAAACCATTCTGGCCGCTCATGGCTCGGTGGATCTGTCGTTGTCACCCGTTTCCGTCGCCGAGCTTGTGCATGGAATCTATCGCGCCAAGACGTCCGAAGCTGCCCAGCGGCGACGCGAGTACATCGAGGAGCTTGTCAGCCTGGTTCCGGTTCATCCGGCGACCAACAAAACGGCTTGGCTGGTAGGCCAGATCGAGGGTGAGGAAGCGGCAAAGGGTAACGTGCTGCCGTTCAACGATCTGATGATCGCGGCGGCCGCCATCGAGCAGGGCTACGCGGTGCTCACCGGCAATCTGCGCCACTTCCAGAAGATCCCCGGCCTGACGGTCGTTCCTCTTTAGCCGCCAGAGGTGCAAGTGGAGAATAAAGTCAACAGAAGTATCTCCTTGGTCCAGATCTCACTGTGCGAGGAAAAGGGCTACGATTACATGCCTGTCGATCTGGACTCCAAGCTTGGTTTCGCGATCCAGACAGAGGGTAAGATCCCCATCAACGGGTTGCGACATCCTCCAGATGAGGACACGAACGGCTGGTACATCTGGTGTGGTGGGGAACCTTCACAGGGGCCGAGCTTCTTTGAACCGCTGCACACGCGACACCTGCTTGACCACTGCCCAGAAGCGATTCGGTTCCTAGGCTTGCCGCCAGGGTGCCGATTCTTGGTTGCTGGCGACTACGTTGACGTATGGTTCGATGAGTCGCTGCTGAACGTGTAGCTTCCTCGGGGCGAGCGGGACAGGTAAGGCATGCATTACCCACGCCCCCAACACCCGATACGCCTCCCGGCGATCCAGAACCCTGACCGCGTGCATGATCTCTTCGCTCACCCGCCGAAAGCGGATCCGGTAATCGCCCACCCGCAGGCGGAACTGCGGCGGATCGCTGGAGAATATCGCGCGGATTCTGGATGCCGCGGGTTCGTCGCTGGGGCAGGTGGCGAAGGTGAATATCTTCATCACGGACTTCACCCTGCTGGGCGAGATGAACGCGGTGTACGCGGGTTACTTTCCACACCGTCCGGCGAAGACGACGGTGGAGATCGCGCGGCTTGATCTCGATGCGCTGATCGAGATCGAAGTTATTTCTTCTTGCCGCCCAACTGCCATTCCGTGAACGGACTGCGCGCGCCGCGCGAGTTGACGTTCAGCAAATACGGCTTCTTCGACTGGAGGGCGCGCTGCATGGCCGGACCGACTTCGTCGAGAGAAGTGATGTTTTCGCCTTCGCCGCCGAAGCCTTTCATCACCAGGTCGTAGCGGGTGGGGCGGAGTTCGCAGGCGACGGTGGAGCCGCAGACGGCGCCCTGGAGTTCGCGTTCGAGGCCCCAGCCGGCGTCGTTGCCGACGATGATGATGACGGGGAGGTTGTGGCGGACGAGCGTGTCGAGTTCGGCGATGTAGAAGCCGAGGGAGCCGTCGCCGGTGATCATCACGACGGGGCGGTCGGGATAGGCCATCTTGAGGGGCACGGCGTTGGGGAGCGCGGAGCCGATGGTGCCGAGGGGACCGAGGCGGAGCCAGCCGCCGGGATTATTGGCGGGCAGGGTGGCGCGTCCCCAGTGGATGAAGTCGCCGCCGTCCCAGGCCAACATGGTGTCTTCGGGGAGGACCTTGGCGAGTTCGGCGAAGAAGGCGGCGGGGTGGATGGGCGCGGCGCGGTCTTCGGCGATGCTGGCGAGGGTGGCGCGCCACTGGTCGCGGAGGGTACGCTGGCGCTTCATCCAGGCGGTACGGGGTTTCCAGGTTTCCTTGCCGAGGGTCGTGTTGAGAGCTTGCAGGGTGGAGCGGACGTCGGCGCAGATGCCGAGTTCGAGCGAACGCGTGAGGCCGAGTTCCTGGGGCAGGATGTCGATTTGAATGAACTTGGCCTGGGGCGAGAAGAGGCGCGGACCGCCCAAGGCCATGCGATAGTCGATGCGCTTGCCGAGGACGAGGACGACGTCGGCTTCGGGGAAGACCTGGTGGACCGCCTTGTTCAGCGCGCCGTCGGAGTAGCCCATGGCGGTGGGGAAGTCATCGCGGATAACGCCGCGCGCCATGGTGACGCTGTAGTAGGGGAGTTTCGTGCGGGTGAGGAACTGCTTGAGTTCGCGGCCGGCGTCGGCCCACCAGAGTCCGCTGCCGCCGATGACGACGGGGCGCTCGGCGTTGGCGAGCAGGTCGAGGGCGCGGCGGACTTCGGCCGGCGAGGGCGCCATCTCGGGGCGGCTGGACGGCATCGGCATGGGGAGCACGGCGTCGGCCTGGCCTTCGAAGACGTTGACGGGGATGGAGAGATGGACGGGACCCATGCGGCCGCTCGTCGCCTCCTGATAGGCCTTGCCGAGATAGAACGGCAACTGGCCGGGGCTCGAGGGCGCGGCGGCCCACTTGCAGACAGGCGCGGCCATGCCCACCTGGTCGATGACCTGGAAGACCTGGCGTCCGGCGAGGGCGGAGGAAGGCGCGCCGCTGACGGCGATGAGGGGACTGGCGGCCTGATAAGCCGTGGCGATGCCGGTGAGGGAGTTGGTGTGGCCGGGACCGCCGGTGACCAGCGACAAACCGGGCTTACGGTGAATTCGCCCGTAGGCATCGGCCGCGTGGGTGACGCCCGATTCGTGGCGCATGTCCACGATGTTCAAGCCGCGCTTTCCGGCGGCGGATAAGACTTCGTTGAGGTGATCACCGACCAGCGTGAAGATGGTATCGATCTTCAGCTTTTCGAGCGCGTCGACAAACAGTTCTGCTCCATTGGGCATAAAGGGCTATGATACCGTCAGCTCCGGATGCGGAGCGTGAGCGGGGGGAGGGGCGCTTCGATTCCCTGCGAATCGACGGCGGTGGCGACGAGAGGATATTCGCCGGGCGGGATGACGGGAAGGAAGCAGTAGCCGCGCCAGCCGCTCAATAGGAAATCATCACGGCCGAAGGTGGCCACGACTTCGGGGCGCGGATAGAAGTCGCGAAAGACGGCGAGTGGGTAGTCGCCGCAATGCAGGCGGACTTCGCGGACCGGGCTATCGATGCGGGTGCTGGCGGCCCAACCAGAGAAGAGCAGGCGGTCCGCGGCGCGGGCGTCGAGGATGGGGGAACCGGTGAACTGGTCGATGTAGCCGAACAGAGGGACTTCGGGAACGGCGTGACGGATGACATCGACGGGAATGTGGACTGGCGGAGGAGGAGGACCATCGAGGGCGCGCCGGCGGAAGCGCTGGTACTCGTCCTCACCGAGCCACTTGCGGAAGGCGGCGGCATCGTCGCGAACGCGCGCGCGATAGTATTCGGCTTCCTCGACGAGGTCCGCGCCGCTGTGCAGGCGGAAGGGGAAGACCTGGTTAACGGGCGGATGGACGAGCGAACGCACCTGGTCCGGACAGCCGTAGCACTTGTCGTGCGGGCAGGGGACGGGACCGGGGGGCAGGGCGGGCCAACCGTCGCGAAAGAGGTTTTGCGGGCGGTTGAGGCAAGCCGCGGTGACGCTGCCGTCGGGCTCGATGCGGTAGCCGGTGGAGGGGTGCCGGCATAATGCGCCGCGGGTGGAAGGCTGCATGATGGTGAAGTACGCGTTCTGCCAGTCGCCGTAGGCTTCGATGAGTTGGAGCGCGTGCCCGGTGCGCCGGCGGCGGTCGAGATAAGCGCCGTCGGGGAGCATGGCGGTGGCGTTGACAAACCAGCCGGTTTGCTCGATAGCGCGGATGGTGTCTTCGGCGCCGGCTTCGTGTTCCGGCGCGAGCACCATCACGACCTTGCCTTGGGTGAAGCCGGCGGCGCGCAGGCGTTGGAGGCGATCGAGGAAGGGATCGAAGCGGGTTTGCGAGGTGTGAAAGGAGATGATGAGCCAGATGCGGGTTTTGTCGAGGTCCGCGAAGTATTCCGGCGACCAGGACCCGTTGGTGTGAATCTGGATAAGGAAGCGGGGGTCGGCGGCGAGTTCGCGCAGCGTGGTGAGGAAGTGGAGGCGGTCGACGAACGGTTCGCCGCCGGTGATGGTGAGGGCGACTTCGTGGGAGGGAATGCCGCGCAATGCGCTGGCCCAAGCTTCGGGCGGGTAGTGATCGAAGGCGTGGAACTGGCGTTCGGCGGTGCGGCGGCTGAAGACGGGCACGCCGCAGTAGGCGCACTGGTAGTTGCACCAGTGCGTCATGTTCCAGAAGAGGCGCATGCTATTCGACGGCTGCGCCCGCGTGGCGGAGGGCATCTTCGAGCGCGGGTTTGTCGAGGGTGGTGCTGATGAAAAGTTCCTGGCGCGCGCCGGCGGCGAGCGCGATGGCTTTCCAGCCGTTGGTGACGGGGACGGTGACACGGATCTTGACGACGATGCCCTTGGCGTCGCGCACGGGGCGGATGACGCCGGGAATGACGGAGCGGATGTCGTCGCGCTCGACCAGACGGGCGAGGACGGCGCGCAAGCCGTCGACAATGCTGTGTTCGATTTTGAGTTTGCCCTGCGAGGCCCGCAGCTTCATCTGAATCTCCTCCGCCACAAGAAGTCGACACCGAAGATTCCATTCTCGTCGCGCACGGCCAGGAGGGAGAAGTCTTTACTGAAGTCCCATTGCAGGCGCACAATCTGTTGCTGGGTGCGGTTGAGGTTGGTGATGTAGGTGATGGTGATGTCGCGCGAGAGTTGCTGTTCGACGGTGAGGCGTGTTTGGGCGGTGTTGGTGACGCCGGTGAGGTCAGGGTCGATCTTGATGCGGCTGACGCCGAACAGGCGTTCGAGGCGGCCGGTGACGGGCGTGGAGATCGCCTGGCCGAGCAGCGAGTTGCCGCCCGATTGCAGATAGCCCTGGTTGCGCGACGGCATATTGGGCGCCATGCCGGTGCCGGGCGCGCGGCCCACGGTGAGCAAAGCGACGATTTCGGAGGATTGCAGAGGCGGGTCGGAGCGGTAGGAGACCGCCAGCTTGTCGATCGGGCCGGTGAAGTTGATGGTCACGGTGATGCCACGGACGCGGGTTTCGAGGTCGAGATCGAGAACGGGTTCGACTTTGGCGGT
The DNA here is from genome assembly GCA_016789925.1 of Bryobacterales bacterium. Lineage (GTDB taxonomy): Bacteria > Acidobacteriota > Terriglobia > Bryobacterales > Bryobacteraceae > JADLDI01. The sequence continues at coordinate 12,039 of JAEUQD010000548.1, forward strand.
ATTGAAGAACGATACTTCGCCGCGGGTGATGACGTAGCGGTTGCCGAAGAAGTTAATCTCGCCCTGGTTTACGGAGACGCGGCCGAGCAGGACCGGTTTGACGAAGCTGCCCCGCACGCGCAACTCGGCTTCGGGCTGGAGGTCGCGGGTGAGTGAGGTTTGCAGTTCGGCGTCGGGGGAGGTTTCGACGCGGAGGTCGAGCTGCATACCGCGGAGGAAGCCGGACTGCGGCGGCATAGACTTGGCGCTGCTTTGCTGGAGGAGGCTGCCGATGTCGGCCTGGGGATTCATGCTGACGCGAATGACGGTGGCGGTTCCGCTGAGAAGGCTTTGGGTGGCGGTGCCGGTGAGATTGAGAGATCCATTGAAGGTGGTGCTCACCTGGTCGGGGTAGCGCACGCGGACCTGTTGCAGATTGGCCTGAAGGCGGTAGAGCAGTTCCGGACCGGCGAGCCCGACAAACCCGGTGACACGGAGCTCACCGCCGCCGGTCTGCGCGGTGAAGCCTTCGATGTTGGCGCGGGTGCGGTCGAAGACAATGACGCCGTTGGCGCGGGTGAGTCCGTTGGGTATGTCGCGCAGACGGAAGGAGGCGTTGCGCAGTTCCATGCGACCCATCAATTGCGGCCGCTCGTAGGAGCCGCGGACGGTAGCGTCGATGACGGAAACGCCGGTGGCGACGAGGTCGGGCTCGAAGGTGCTGAGAGAGGGCAGGTTGAGCGACCCTTTGATCTGCAAGTTCCACGGGTTGCGGGTTTTGAGGCCGATGGCGCCGAGGACTTCGAGGTCGGTTCCTTCGGCGACGAGGTGGACGGCCTGAAGCGTGATGGCACTGGCATCGACCTGGGCGATGAGCGGGTCCCGGTTGCGGAGCAGGAGGCGGCTGGGATCGACACTCTGGGCGCCAGGCAGACCTCGGACAGGCTCGACTTCGAGGCGGGTGATTTTGGCGACGCCGGTCCATTTGTCCGGTTGCAGGACGGGCCCGGAGAAGCCGATTTCGCCCTGTACTTCACCGCGGAAGGCAAGTTCCTTATCCGGTTCGCCGAGAAAACCGAGTTCCTTGAGGTCGGCGAAGGTGAGGCGGGGGATTCTGATCTGTCCGAGTCCGAAAGAGTTGCCACCGAGGCTCCACTCGGCGGTACCGGCGATTTCTGAATTCGGGAGGTGCGCTTCGAGCTTGACGCTCATGTTGCGGCCGCGGGTCTCGGCAGCGACATCGGCCTTACCGACGGTGCGTTCATTGACCGTGAGCTTGTCGACGCTGGCTGCGCCGTTCAGGCTGCTGAGTTGGAGTTGCTGGGGTGTAAGGCGTGCGGTTCCTGTCATGTGAAGCGCCATCGAACCGTCAAGCCTGGCCGGCTGGCGCTTCATGAATTCCCACTGCTGAAGCCTCCAGTTGGCGGCGTCGACCTGAAACTCGATGTCCTCGCCGCGCTCGATTGCGCCGGAGAACCGGATGGATGCCGCGCCCTTGGCGATCCGGCCGTTGGACACTTCGGTGCGCGAGGTGGAGTAGCGGACTTCCGCATCAAGGGAGTCGAAGGTTTCGCCCCAGGCCGCGAGGCCGCGGACGTTAGCGCGCGCGGAGACGCGCGGAGAACCAAGGGTGCCTTCGAGGTCGAGGGAGGCATTCACCAGGCCGGAGGCATCGATGTCCTGGCGAGCCTGGCGGAGCAGGTCAGCCAGTTTTGCTCCAGAGGCGTCGAGATGGCCGGAGACGAGGCTGGCGCCGGTGAGCGACCAATCGGCAAGCACGGCTGAAACCTGGCCCGACAGGGTGGTGCCGTTGGCGGCCGCGCGCAGCCCGGTTAACCGCAGGCGCTCTTTCGACAGTTCCAAATTGCCGGTAATGGATTCGACGCGCTGGCCGCGGGCATACAGAGGACCGGCTTCGAGACGCCCGGCGATCGTGGGTTGGTTCAGTGCGGCCGTAATGGCGCCATCGAAGCGAAGCTGTCCGCTTTCCAACCTGGCCGGCATTTCGTTCCAGGATGAAGCGCCGGAGGCGCGGAGCAGGGGGAGGAAATCGTCGAGGTTGCTGGAAATCAGGCCTACCTGCATCCGCTTGCCGGGGTCGCCGCCGAAGTTGACGCGGCTGTGTGCGAGGGAGATGTGCGAGGGTCCGAACTCGAGTTGTCCAGCCGCGCCGTCGTAGCGGAGGGTGAGACGGCCGGCGACACCGCCCACATTCGCTTCTCCGCTGATAGCCAGGTCGGCGGTAGCACGCTTCTCTTTCGTCAACAATTCGACGGCTCCGGAGACCGTGCCGGAGTAGCCCTCGGCCTGGATCTGGCGGGCCGCGAGCACGCGGTTGAGAGCGACACCCTCGACATACCCCTTGACGTGAATGCCCACGGCGGAATTGACCTGGGCCTCGCCGCGGAATTCGCCGTTCAGGGCCCGCACACGCAGGCCGCCGAGCCGAATGTTCTGAAAATCGGTTTGCCAGTTCGATTCGAGGGCGACGCCCGGAATATTGAGATTGGTTTGTGTGTAGCGCATGCCCTGCGCGGCGATGGTTCCGGAGGCGTTCCAGAGTTTCGCGGCGTCGCGGGAGAACCGGCCGCTCACGCTGGCCCGACCTTCCGAGGCGACGGGAAGCGGAATGAAGCCGGCAATGACGCTAACCGGAGCATCGAGAGTGCCGCGACCGTCGACGCGGGCCTCGGCGGTGAGAGGCGTGACCGTCCCTTCGAGAAGCGCCTTGGCGCCGTCCAGTTCGAGCGCCGCGCGCTGGAACCGCAACTCGTTTTCGGTAAGCGTCCAGAGGGTGTCGACGTTCAATGCCGCTGTGGTTTGGACGGGCTGGGCGAGTTGGACGGCGGCGGCCCGCAATTGGCCCTGATAGGCGCGAGCACCGGTGTCGTAGCCGAGTTGGAGAGACAAATCGCGACCGGCTGCGTGGAGAGGAATCCGGCGGTCGTTATAGGTGAATTCGCCATTATTGAGGCGGTACTCCCGCACGGCGAGGTCGACAAACTGTTCGAGCCCGGGCTTGCCGCCCTGCCGCTTCACTTTAGGCTCCGGGAGATTGGTCCGGCCGCGCTCGTCGATCAACAGGGTAATCAGAGGGCGTTCCGCTTCCAGCGAGAGCAAGTCGACTTTACGCCGGAGCACGGAGACGAGGCGGAGCCCGAGGGTGACGCGTTCCGCGCGGAACAACGGGTTGGAACCGGGAGGCTCAAGCCCGTGGAGGACAACGCCGGTTACTTCCGCGCGCATCGTGCGCCAGTCGAAGCGGTAGCCGCCCAGTTCGGCCCTGCCACCAGTGGCCTTTTCCATTTCGAAGACAATGCGCTGGCGCACCTGCTGGTAGAACCAGTTGCTGCGGATGGTGAGCCAGGACGCGAGAGCGGCAATCGTCAGAAGGACGGTGAGCGCCAGCGCTGCCCGCCAGAGCATCCGTTTCATTGAAACGCCTCCTCGAAGAAGACGACACGGGCGGAAGTCCGCGCCTGCTTCAGCCAGCCGGAAAGCTGTTCGTTGGCCTGCCGCGCCAGCAGGGTTTGCTCAATCTCGTCCTCGACGTCGTCGACTTCCGGGGCTGTCTTGCCCGGATTCGCCTGCTGCCATTCCGGTACAAAGGTCTCGCGGTAGTAGAGTTGGATGTCGCCCTGGCTGACCGCGCTTCCAGGGCGGAACCGCAGGTCGATGAACCGGATGGTGGCCAACTGAACGCGCAGGTTTTCACGGAGGGCCTCTTCGGTCAAACGGTACTGTTTCATCCGTTTGGCGAAGTCGGCCGCACTCAGCGCGAGGGTTTTGCGGATGCGGCCGAGATACTCGGCGACCTCCTGATCGCCCGGCATGGTGTAGCGGCTGATCTCCATTTCGCGCTGGACCAACGCCTGCTCGATGATGCGCTCCGCCATGCGGCGGCGGTTGGCGGGACTCAGGTCGACCTTGTCCGAGTTGAGGAAGGCAGCGACACGCAAGCGCTCTTCCAACGCCGACAAGGTGATCACCTGGCGGTCGACGGTGACACAGACGCGGTCGATGATTTCGGCCGGGGTGAGGGTAGCGGCGAGGGCGAGGAGGGGGAGGAGGCGCATCAGAAGGTCTGCCCCAGGGAAAAGTGGAATTGAAACCGGTTGATGCGGGTGGTGACCGGGGGGCCAGTGGGGCCGGAGGTGAGGTCCTGGCGCGGTTCGTACTGGAAGCGCGGCGAGTTGACGGAGTAGGCGAGGTCGAGCCGCACGGGGCCGACCGGGGTTTTGTAGCGCAGGCCGAAGCCGACGGCATGGACCATGTAATCGAAGTCCTGGACATCGCGCTGGTGGAAGCGGAAGGAGATGTCGCGGATGGACCGGTAGATGTGGCCGGAATCGTGAAAGAGAACGGCTCCGAGGCGTTCTCCGAGCAACGGGGTCCGCAGTTCGAAGTTATTCATGAACAGGGCTGAGCCGCCGAGCGGGAAGCCGGTGGAGAGGTCGCGGGGGCCGGCCTGGTTTTCCGGAAAGCCGCGATGGGTAGTGGCGCCGCCGGCGAAGTAGCGCTCGGCGAGGGGGATCTGGTCGGGGCCTTCACCGGATTTGTTGTTGACGAGGCCGCCGATGACGAAACTGCGGGCGAGAATGACATCACGGCCAAGGCGGTGATAAGTCGAGTTGCGGGCGAGGAACCGCGTATAGTCGGCCTGGGAACCGAAGACCTTGGAGGCGAGGCCGAAGTCGATGGAATTGTAGTAGCCGCGATGGGAGTCGATGGGATCGTCGCGGCGGTCCTGATAGAGGGAGGCGGCGAGGACGCCGACGCGGACGGCGCGGGCGTAGATGGGGATGAGGGCGGGGTCGATGGCCAACTGGGAGATGCTGTTGCGGCGGTAGGTGAAGCGGGGTTGAAGGGTCAACTGGCGGTTGAGCTTGTGGGTAAGCTGGAGCGTACCTTCGACGCGCTGGGCCTGAAAGGTGCGCACATCGCGGCTGCGGTCGATGAGGCCGATGAAGTTGAGGGTGACATTTTCGCGTCCTTTGAACTGGGGCGCGAGGTAGGAGATGAGCGCCCGCTGCTGGATGTTGGAGGCGCGGGTTTGCAGGCCAACGGTATGGCCGGTGCCGTAGAAGTTGACGCGGGTCACCCCGAAGGAGATGCGCGGGCTGAAGCCGGGCTCGCCGGCGGGAGCGTCGAAATTGGGCGTGCCGCCGCCAATGCGCGTGATTTCAGCGCCGAGACCGACGTTGACGGAGTATTTGCGGGCCTCTTCAAACTGGTAGAGGACATACTTGCCGCGCTCCGTACCTTCGGGGTTCTGAATGGCCATGTCGACGCGCGCAAAGACGCCAAGGTCGTAGAGCCGGCGCTGGCTTTCCACGAGCTTGGCCTGGGAGAGCGGTTCGCCGTCCTGGAGTTGAATGCGCCGGAAGACCATTTCCGGGTCGCTGGTCTGGAGGCCGCTGACGAGGAGGCCGCGCACAAACATCTGCCGGCCTTCGTGGACGACGTACTTCACTTCGACGCGGTGATCTTCGAGCATGGGCAAGACGGACCATTCGAAGGAGGCGTCCTGGTAGCCTTCGTTGTAGTAGAAGTTGAGGACGTTGTCGCGGTCGGCGGCGAGGTTTTCTTCGCTGAAAGGCTGGCCTTCGACGGAACTGAGTTTCCGTTCGACTTCCTGGGCGCGCTCCGGCGACACGCCGGTGATTTCGTGGCGGCCGACGATCCACTGGGGGCCCTCGACGATCTTCACGACAACGCCGAGATGACGCGGCTTGCCACCATAGTTCTCTTCGATGCTGGAAGTGACCTCGGCATCGCGAAAGCCATTGGACTGGTAAAGAGCGCGAATCGCGTCGAGGTCGTTCTCCAAGAGGTTCTCACTGAAGCGGCCCTGGCGGTAGCGCAGGAAAGTGGCGGGCTGGATGTTCATCCGCTCACGGATGGTTTCTTCGGTGAAGTAACGGTTTCCGGTGATGGCGAGGTTATCGAGCTTGTACCGGACACCGCGATCGATCAGGTAGGTAATGGCACGGCGGCCCTGGCCTTCGGGCGCGCCGCGCACGGTGACGGCTGCGCGAAAGTAGCCCTGGTTCTGGAGGTAGGCGGCGAGGTTGCGCTGGCCTTCGGCAATCAGGTCGCGGTCGAGCGCCTGCTCCTGAAACACGGGGACGAGCTGGCGCAAGCGGCCCTGAGAGACCTTCATCCCTTCCGCCCGGATACGCACCTGGGGGCCGAGGTTGATCGTGACACGGGGTTTGGCGGTCTGGCTGGTTCCGTCGTAGTCGATGCTGTTGAGAGTAACGCGGTTGAGGAGATAATCCTGCTTGACGTAGGACCGGCGTGCTCGCTCGAGGCCGTTCTGGAGGCGGCGCTCGGTGAGGGGATACCAGCCGAGCATGCCGAACCAGCGACGCCAGCGCGTCTGATCGACAAACGCTCCCACCGCATCCGGCGGCACGCCGTTGACTTCAGGCATGGTAAGCCTGGCGCGGGGGCCCGGGTCCACCCGGAAGTCGATACGCACCTGCTCGGTGGGCTCGTCATAGCTGACGGTCGAGTCCACGCGGGATTCGAAGAATCCGTTGGCTTCCAAGCGGGTCCGGAGGTTCTCGGCGGCCTGCTGAAGAGACTCCTTTTCGAACCGTTCACCCAACTTGAGCTTGGTGGTGTTCACGAGTTGTCCGCGGTTGGGCGGTTCGGGAACTCCGGCCACGGTGACCCGGCCGATGAACCAAGTACCGCGCGTCATGAACCGGAGCGAGACGCCGTCTTCACGGTGCTCGGCGTCGACGATCACCTCCTGGTAGCGGCCGGTGGCCACAATGCGTTCGATGGATTGGCGGAGTTTCACGGCATGGAGCGGCTCGCCGACTTTGACGGCGAGCAGGGAGTCGAGTTCCTCGCGTGGCAGCGGCTGCGCTTCCGGTTCAAAAGAAATGGAATTCACCGGCAGACCCAGGTATTTGTCCAGCGGTGCGCCACCCTCCTGCCCCAGCAGGCTGCTTGCCACCAACGCGACGATGCACCACGGAAGGGTGATTGGCGCCCGGCACGTCACTGTTTGCATAATAGCAACTGGAGTGTCTGTTTCCCCCGACCGCTACTCGCGCCAGACCCGGTTTTCCTTGCTTGGCGTGGAGGGTCAGCAGCGCCTCGCAGCGGCTCGTGTCGCGATCGTGGGCTGTGGTGCGCTGGGCACTTTCCACGCCCAGGCACTGGCCCGGGCCGGCATCGGGTTCATCCGCATTGTCGACCGCGACTACGTGGAACTGAGCAACTTACAGCGTCAGTGGCTGTTTGACGAAGCCGATGCGGAGGAAGCGACGCCAAAGGCGGTAGCGGCGGCGCGGCACCTCGCCCGCGTGAATTCGTCGATCGTCATCGAACCCGCGGTCGCCGACCTCACTCCGGCCAGTGCCGAAGACCTCTTGGGCGACGTGCAGTGCATTCTGGACGCCACCGACAATTTCGAGACGCGGTTCCTGGTGAACGATTTTGCCGTGCGGGAGTCGATTCCGTGGAT